>JBLIMI010000524.1:0-3391 GCA_047638655.1 Minisyncoccia bacterium
GTCGAGTGTGCACGATGTCCCCTGCGCGTTGATCACTGGAACCAACGGAAAAACGACCACAGCGCGCATGATCGCCGCCATCGCCGATGCTGCAGGCAGGATACCTGGAGTTAGCTCCACAGATCGTGTGCGTGTCGGTACAGAGATTCTCGACAGAGGCGACTGGTCCGGTCCGGGAGGTGCGCGACTGGTGATGCGCGATTCGCGTACGCAGGTCGGCATCCTTGAGACCGCCCGAGGTGGCATGCTGCGGCGCGGCCTGGCCCTGGAGCACGCAGACGTGTCTGCCGTTCTCAATGTTGGCGCGGATCACCTCGGTGAGTGGGGCGTGGGCACTTTAGATGGCCTGGCCGAAGGCAAGTTCACCGTCACCCGCGTCGCCGATCTGGTCGTACTCAACGCGGACGACGAGGTGGTGGCCGCACGTGCTGATGAAGTTCAAGCTCCCATCGTTTGGTTCAGCCTTGACTCCAAGAACCCGAGGGTCCTCACGCACCTGGAACGGGGCGGCCGGGCCTACGTCTTGGATGGCAATGAGCTTTGCATGCGTAACGGAGCGGAATCTGTCCGCATTGTGCGCGACTCGGAAATCCCGACGACGTTGAACGGGGCGGCCCGCTACAACACCGCCAACGCCTTGGCCGCGGCCGCTATCGCCCATGGTTTGGGATTCGACCTGAACTCGATTCGTCAGGGCCTGATCCAGTTTGATAACAGCGTGGAATCGAACCCGGGACGACTCAACATGTTCGATTTGGGCGGGGTGCAAGCCATCGTCGACTTTGCCCACAACCCCCACGGTGTTAAGGCCGTTTGCGACCTGATGGGATTGTTACCGGCCAAGCGCCGTCTCATCGTCTTGGGTCAGGCCGGAGATCGCGACGAGGACTCCATCCGTGAGATGACGCGCATCACCTGGGCGGCGCGGCCAGATCTGATAGTCATCAAAGAGCTGACCGGACACCTACGCGGCCGGGAGTTGGGCGAGACTCCCGCCCTCATCGAGGACGAGCTCCAGCAGGCCGGCGCACCGTCGAAACATTTCGTGCATCAGCCGAGTGAGCTGGCCGCCGTTCGGTTCGCGCTCGAGTGGTCGGAGCCCGGTGATGTGCTCATGCTTTTCGCTCATGACAAGCGCGACGAGATCCTGCAGATGCTCGCCAAACTCTCCAACTCTGGCTGGAGCCCCGGGACCCCCTTGCCGCTGAGCTAGCTTGAGGGGCGCTGCGCCTCGCGAACCCGCTCCCGCAGGCTCGCCCCGATCCGTCGCGGCCAGGACCTGGCCGACCCGCGACTGGCCTTGGCTGAGAAGGGGGATCTCGAAACATTGGAGGCAGCCGAAGCCCTAGGCATCGGGGCACGGCAGCAGTCTCGCGCAGTCGAGTCCTTCAAAGTGAACCTAGTTCCCCAAGCCGCTCCAAGGCAAGATAGTTCGCATGAGCCAACCCATTCGCTTCGATCCCAAGGACCGCCCCTTGCGCCGCGATGTCGGACGCCTCGGCGCGTTGCTAGGTCGTCTCCTGCGCGAAATAGCCCCTGCTGGAGTCTTCGAAACCGTAGAGTCCGCGCGCCTCGCGTCACGCCGCCGGCGAAAAGGTGATGCAACCGCGGGCGCCGAACTCGAGACGATCCTGCGCTCCTTGCCCCCGACGCATGCACTCGAGGTGGTGCGGGCATTCAGTGCCTATTTCGGTGCCATCAACACGGCCGAGCAAGTTCACCGCCTCCGTCGCAGGATTGACTACTTGCGGAAAGGGGCTGCACAACCGGGAAGCCTACGAGCCACCGCTCTCGAGCTCGCCAGCCGCGGCACCACCTTGCAGGAGGTCTCTACGGCTCTTCAGTCGATTGTCGTCGAGCCCGTGTTCACCGCCCACCCCACCGAGTCCGTGCGGCGTAGTTTGCTCAAGAAAGATCAACGGCTGGCACGTGCGCTGGTAGATCGCTTTCAAGGCCAAGCGCTCGACCCCGTCACGCTCGCCAACCTCGACAAGGCCGTGACCCTCGAGCTCGCTTCGGCATGGCAAACCGAGGAACAATTGCCCAGTCGCCCTACCGTTGCCGAGGAAGTCGAACACGTGCTCTTCTTCCTAGCCGACGTCCTCTTCCGAGTAGCCCCGGCCGTTCACGAAGAGCTGGAACGGGCACTCGAAGCCGCCTACGGTGAGCCAGTCCGAGTGAAGCGCCCCGTCTTGCGTTTTGCTTCCTGGGTAGGCGGCGACATGGACGGGAACCCGAACGTCGGCGCCGACACCATGCGGACGACCCTCGCGCGGCACCTTGAACTCGCCTTGCGGCGCTACGGCGATGAGCTGCGCGGCCTTCACGAGCACCTGTCTCAATCAATCACACGCGTCTGCGTAGACGAGGCACTGCTCGCTCAAGTTCGAGAGTACGCCGCGCGCCTTCCCAACGAATTCGATGCGATCCCTTCGCGCTACGGCGAGATGCCCTACCGCAAGCTCCTTTGGTTCATGGAAGCACGCCTCGAACTCAAGCGGACCGGGGCAAGTGGCGGCTATGGCCTTCCAGCAGAATTCCGTGCCGATCTCGAGCTGATCGCACAGAGCCTCACCAAGAATGCCGGCTCGCTCGCGGGGCTCGACCTTGTGCGGCGTGTCATGTGGCGCGTAGATATCTTTGGCTTCCATCTCGCTGCGTTGGACGTGCGCCAAGATGCAGAAGTTCACCGTCGCGTCGTGGGCACACTGCTTGGTGATCCCAAGTTTGCCGACCGAGATCCGGCGGACCGCGTCACAAGCATCGCTGCGGCTCTGAGAACGGCGAATCAAACACAACAAGGCGGGCAGGATGAGGAGTCCGGGCGCACTTTGGACGTTTTCCGAGCCCTGGCGGAGGCTCGCGGGCGCTATGGGGCCCAGGCTCTGGGTCCTTACATCATATCGATGGCGCAGGGTCCGGACGATGCCTTGGCTGTTCTACTGCTCGCTCGCGCGGGTGGTTGTGCCGATGCCGATGGCCATGTCCCGCTCGACATCGCACCATTGTTTGAAACAGTGGATGACCTTCATGCAGGCCCTGACGTGCTCCGCGCCCTTTGCGCTGACCCGACCTATGCCAAGCACTTGGCTGCACGCGACAATCGTCAAGTCGTGATGCTCGGCTATTCCGACAGCAACAAGGATGGCGGGATCGCCGCGTCGCGGGTTGCACTCTTTCACGCGCAAGAGCAGTTAGTGGCTGCTGCAGAGGAGTTGGGCCTCGTTCTCACCCTCTTCCACGGCCGCGGAGGTTCGATCAGTCGCGGCGGATCGAAACCGCGTGACGGAATCCTTGCCGCACCACTTGGTTCTCTAGGCGGGTACTCGCGCACGACGGAACAGGGCGAGATCATCGGCAATAAGTTTGGCCTGCGGGGCATCGCAACCCG
>JBLIMI010000525.1:0-3388 GCA_047638655.1 Minisyncoccia bacterium
AGCTGCACGCGGCTCCGATCACGACTCCGGTCGGTCGCTTGGACGAAGGCCGAGCCGTGCGCGAGCCTAAATTGCGCTACGACTTCAACGCGAGCTAGCCGCTGATGGCCAATCTCTGGCGAACCATCACCACCTGGGGGTCTCCCCCAGGGTTCAACATGGGGCTCGATGAAGCGCTCCTGCTCGACACCGAAGCCCAACCGACCTTGCGCTTTTATTCCTGGAAGCCGGACACGCTATCCCTCGGTTACTTTCAAAAGTACGCCGAAGTGCCCGCCGCCCAAAAAGCCAGCGTCGTGCTACGCCGACTCACCGGCGGCGGCGCTATTCATCACGTGAACGAACTCACGTTCTCATTCACCGCGCCCCTAAGCCACGCCCTGTACCGGGGCAACGTGGGGGCAAGCTACACGCGCATCCATGCAGCGATTGCCAGCGCGCTGGCGCAACTGGGGGTGACCGCCAGCGCCCGCGGCAAGGACGTTGAGCTTGCTTCCGATCTGGCGGGCACGCAAAGGAGTCGGCTCAGCGCAGCGACGCAAGAACGGCCGCGTGCTCCATCACGGTTCGATCAAACTGGGAAGCTCTCCCCTGGAAGGCGACATCGCGACCATTCAAGATGTCGCCGGCCCTGTCGACCCCGCCACTCTTGCCGGACACTTGAAGCATGCCTTCCAGGCCCAACTGGGACTCCAGTTCGAGACCGGAGTGCCCACGGCGGAGGAACGTCAACAGGCCCACGAGTTGGGCACACGTTACCTCTCTGAAGAGTTTCTGAAGCGACGCTAAATGCGTTGCCAGTCGGGCTTATCGAGGTAGGTCTGGCGGTAGTAGTCCAGCATTTCCAACTTCGAAGCCGCCGCCTGATCGACCACGACCGTCACGTGGGCGTGCAATTGCAAGGCCGAGGCCGGAACCATCGCAGTCACCGGTCCCTCAATGGCCTTAGCAATGCTGGCCGCTTTTACGGCGCCCTGCGCCACCAGAAGCAAGTGCCGCGCTTCCAGGATCGTACCGATGCCCTGGGTGATGGCGTGCTTTGGAACCGAGGCCAAGTCGCCATCAAAGAAGCGAGCGTTGTCTTGGCGTGTGGCTGCGGTCAAGGTCTTGACGCGAGTCCGTGACGCCAAGGAAGAGGTCGGCTCATTGAACCCGATGTGACCGTCGCTACCGATGCCCAGCAGTTGCAGGTCGACTCCGCCAGTCTCCCTGATGCATGACTCGTACTCGCTAGATGCGGATTCAGGCGTATCGCTATTCACATCTGGACCCAGCAGTTGCTCCAAGGGAAGGTCAACCTGGTCCACGAACACTCGACGAATGAAAGCCCGGTACAACTCGCGGTGATCGCTCGCGAGCCCGAGGTACTCGTCGAGAAGGCATGCCGTGGTTCCCTCAAAGGACAACTTCTCGGCCACATGCCGTCGGATCAATTCATCGTAGATCGGCAAGGGGCTAGAGCCCGTGGCCAAACCAAGCGTCGTCCGGGAGGCACGCTTCATCACGCGGGTGATGGCATCCGCGCCAATCCGCCCCAACTCTTCTGCACTCTCGACTACGATCACTTCCATTGTGGACTTCCTCCTGAGGAGTACCCGCAAGACCATACCAACGGAAGGGGGGGACTCCACTAGCTCGGGTGGATTCAGCCCAAAAGCTCACTCTGGAGACGCGGCCTTGCCCCCCTTCAGACCAAATAACTCCAGCATGCGCTCCACATCCAGAGGGTTGGGCATACGCGGATCGTTGGAATCGAGAAGAACTCCCTCGAGTCGAGCTGACCGCGCCGCTTGCAAGGCCAGGTACTCTTCTCCGCCACTCCCCCCGAGGATCTCACCGTGTAATTGACGCTCGAGTCCGAAGGCATCCGCCAGGGTCGTTTCCCCCTGGGCTAGCAGCGATGCGTACCCTCGGTCCGCGTCTGCCCGCAGATCGCTCTCGAACTGCGTGACCTCGCGCGCCTTGCTCACGGCCTGGATCTGACCGGCGGCCCGCATGTCCTCGATTTCCCGATCCAACTCCATGCGACGGGCGAGTAACTCTTGATCGATTTCGCTACGCCGGCGCAGGATGATCTGTTCTTCGGTGTCTTCTAATTGACGAGCGACGAGCACCCGGCCCCGCTGGCGCTCGCGCTGGGTCTCCACCAATTTTTTCTCGTAGGCCGGGGAGAAAGCCACCGCATCCACCAGGATAGCTTCCGCTTCCAAGTGAATCGCCGCCAGAAACTGATTCAGGCGCAGCAGTGCACGTTCGAGCACGTCACGCCGCACTTCCGTCAGTGAAAATTCCTCGCTATGCAAGGCCCCAAGCTCATTGAGCAGCACTTGCTCGGCTCGGGCCCGGGCCTGGTCACGAAACGATGTGCGCAAGCCTTGCGCAACTAGCTGATGTGCATGTCCATCCAGGATCGAATACGGAATGGTCAGGCTGAGCTGGACCGAGGTGCCATCGAGTGTTCGCACGTCCAGAACACTCGCGGCACCCTCTCCCTCCTGGGCTTTCCAGCTGAGTAATCCGGTTCCCGCCGGGAGTTCGTACCAACGGTGAACGCCGGGCAAGCTCAAGTGCAACCCAGGACCGAAGTCACGCATGGAAACGCCGTCTCCATCCCACTTGGAGTATCGCACGCCAATGGTCCCTGGATCGATTGTGCGCAGACCGAAGCGTCCCAAGCCGAGAATCGACAGCGCCGTCAAAGCGACAAGCGCTCCCAGAGCAAAGCCATTGCGGGCGATGAGTCCAAGTCGGGGCAGGCTCTTCTGCAGCATGACAAGAGTGCTCTGAGCCCGCTCGATGGCCCGTGCACGCAAGGCCACTAGGCGCAGATGGAACCACACGTTCCGCAGCCAACGCCCAGAGCTCTTGAGGGCAAGCAATGTGGCATCGCGAGCCCGAGTTAGCCCGTGGCCAAGGACATGCCAGGCCATGCTCCAGCGTCCCGCTTTGGGCTCCACGCTCGGCGTCTCGGATTGCACGACATCAGGCTCTTGATCATCACTTTTCATTCTAATTCTCCAGGAAGGCCGTCTTGATCAACTGCACCGATTCAGGGCGTGGATCGTGGCTAAAGGGTTGCAGGCGAATGGGTGTCTTGGCCAGGCTCTCGATCCATGCCTCACGCACGAGACCGCGGCCGGTGGTCGCAAGCAACTCCACTTCGCGGCGCAGCACCTGCGCCTCAAGAGTCACTCGTTCACGAAGAGTCGCAGCCTCACTCTCGAGTTGGTACTTACGGATGGTGGCCTCGGCGGCCCGATCTTCCTTGTATTGCAGGGCCAACATCCGACGTGAGCGTCCATCCCGTTCGATCTTCTCCATGTACTCACTAACTTGAATGCGAGTCGCACTCGCCTCGAGCAGTTTCTGTTTTTCGAGGGCCACCAGC
>JBLIMI010000526.1:0-3380 GCA_047638655.1 Minisyncoccia bacterium
TGACCACGACAGGATCGGCCCAATCCGGAATGAAGACTTGCAGTGTTCGGCCCCAGGCTTTGGCGACCATTGCAGCAGCCAGCGCCGCATTGCCGCAGCTCGCGATGGCCAGGGGTCGTTCTGGAGTTCCTAGCGATGCCGTGTGGAGTCGACCCGTGCGCTCAGCGACTTCGATGGCGAGCGCAATTCCGAAGAGGTGCCGCGCCTTGTGCGACCCCCCGACGTTTCCGGTCTCATCTTTGAAGCGAACACCGAGCTTGGTGCTCTTGCACCAGGGGGTGGTGTGAAAATTCGTGCCCGCCACGCGCTCGATGGCCGATCCTATTTCTCGCACCAGCGCAACGTAGGCGGCGTCGCTCTTGCCACTTGCCATCCAACGCCCGTGGGAAAAAGCACGCGACCGAAACGCCACGAAGGGATTGTCATCGTCTCCCAGATCGAGAGTGGGTGGGGGTTGAGTTGTTTGGAGGGCCAGCAGGTGATCGCAGTCGTCGCCTTCTCTGCGCGCCGAGCACTGAAACGGCATGGGCTCTTCCGGAGCAGGCTCGTGCCCGCAGCCTTGGCAAACCAGCTTGGTGCGCGCTTCAGCCATTCCCTTTCGCGCTGGCTCCGGTCGCCTGGTTGAAGTCCTCGATCAAAGCGTCCCAGATGGGCAAGAGTTCACGCAGGCCGCGCCAGTACTGTTGATCGCGACGAGCTTCGAAGTCGGATAGCTCTACGCCTTGTTGTTCTACCCAAGTGTAGTACCCCAGATTGAAGATACGCGTGCGGTCGATGTCCGAGAGAACCAACGAGTGCTGCGTGTCGACCTCCATCAAGCGTTCATCGAAGACACGTTTTGCATCCTCCTGATCAAATTCTGTCTTGGAAAAAAACTTCTGCCGCGCCTTCTCCAATTCAGAGCCGTACATGGCTGCGCCATCGGTGGCGACGGTTACGATGGCATCGTCGGAACCGAGGTCCAGGACCTTGGCCGTCTGAATCGCTGCCAGGACATTGCATATGCTCGACAGACCGAAGTTGGAGAGGCTGGATACCAATTCCGGCTGTAGGCCTCGTTGGAGCAAGTGCTGACGCCCCACGTCCGTATTGAAGAGCACGTTTAGGGAATCCGTTGCTGTATCGGAGATGGCGACAGCCACGTCCAGATTCATGGCGTTCAACACATAGGGAATGTGCTTGTCGCCGATGCCCTGAATGTTGTGCTCGCCGTAGCCGTTGTAGAGCATCGTCGGGCACTCAAGCGCTTCTACCGCCGTGATGCGAGTTCCATACTTGTCCTTCAGGTAGTCCCCGGCCGCGATGGTTCCAGCGCTACCCGTCGCCGAAACGAATGCGGCCAGGTTCAGTTCCGGGAGCGATGACTTGGCATCCAAGAAAATGCGTTCCAGGGCAGGTCCAGTGACTGAGTAGTGAACGAGATGGTTTCCAAATTCGCAGAATTGGTTGAAGACCACGTTGTTGGGGTCGGCGTCCAGTTCTGCGCACTTGTCGTAGATCTCCTTGACGTTGCTCTCGGTACCAACCGTTCGAATGATGTCTTCGGGAGAAGTAGCCCACTTGTCCAACCAATCGAATCGTTCTCGGCTCATGCCTTCGGGCAATACGGCCACCCCGTGACAATTCAAAATGCGCGAGATGGCCATACCGCCACGGCAGTAGTTACCCGTGGAGGGCCAAACGGCTTTGTTCGCTTCGAGATCGAATTGACCCGTGACGAGCCGCGGCACGAGGCAACCGTAAGCCGCCAAGACCTTGTGCGCGTTGATCATGGGAAAGCGATTGCCAAAGGCCACGATGATGGGAGCCTTTACGCCGGTCAGGGCTTCGGGCAAGACCACGTAGTTTGGAACATCCACTTGCGTACTGCGATCCGCACCGTTGTGCCAGTGCACACGAAACAGATTGAGGGGGTGAGGGCTATCCGGGTCCACCGCACCTAGGGCCGCCTGGATGTCAGCAGGAATGCTTGCCGGATCACCGAGCTGCGCGAGTGTGGGCAGCAGAATGTTCTCTTCGCGGAAGCGGGCAATCGTGCGGTCGTAGGTGGCACGATCGGTGATCGTGCGCTCGAGTCCAAGCTTGGCCATTTCGTTCGTTCAATTCGTCGTGAGAGGAGGACGTGAGTAGCACGCCCTGCTCAGCATTCTAGATGCGCGCCATGCGGGTCCAGAGTTCTGCCGCCTGTTGTTTTGCGTTTTTCTGGATGAGATCCATCGAGGTAGGCAACCTTGTGCTTACGGGAAGCCGGTCCCCGAACAATTCGCGTGCGAGGGCCGTGCCCGCTGCGAGACGTTTCTCGGCGCTTTTCCGCTCTCCCTGCACCCCGCTGGCTTCCGCCTTTGCTGCTTCGTGGGTCAAAACATCTCGTTCTTCGAGCATGTTCGAGGGAAATCCATCCGTGCCCAAGGCGACCCGGCGGGCCGCGGAAAGGTGAGCGGGGTAGCCCACACCGTTTCCGTGGTTGGAGCGGGGGTTTTGAACGAGCCAGCAGCCGCGTTCCGAGAGCAGGGCGACCTCGTTCCGATTCAGATGGACCCCGTGGGCCAAAAGGGTTCCCGGCTGCAAGGCACCCAGTTTGTCGAGGCGGTCGATGACTCCTTCATAACCGCGTTGCACCGCATCCTTCACATCCGCCAAGTCTTCGGCCACATGGATGTGAAGGGGCGCGCTGTGCTCCTCGGCCAGCTCCGCCGCCGAGCGCAAGGCTTCATCAGAAACGGTGAAGCTGGCATGGACGCCGACGGCGCCGCGGACGAAGTGATTGCTGTGCCGGGCACAGTGTTGCAAGAATCTCTCGTTCTCGGCCAAACCCCGGCGGGCTTCCTCCAAACCTCCGTTGCGTTCCGTAATGCCGTAACAGAGCAATGCTGGCATGCCGAAGGTCTCGCAGACATCCGAGAGCACATCGAGGGAGCCCTCGATGAAGTTCGGAGACTCGTGATGATCGATAAGGCAGGTGGTTCCGGCCTTGAGCGCGTGCGCTACATAGATCTCGGCACTTGCACGCAGAGAATTTTCGTCCAGCGCGCGGTCCAGCTTCCACCAGACCCGATCCAGGATCTCGATGAAGTTCGCGGGCTTGGGGTCTGGCTCCGGCATGCCCAGGGGGACCAAGCCGCTGTAGAGATGGGTGTGCCCGTTCACGAGCATGCTATCCCTGTCCGGCGCTTGTACGGTGCCCATGGCTACTGGCGATTGCGGCGCTTGATTCGTCCCACGCTGATGGCGCGGGCGGCGGGAGAGTCCTTCATTGGCAGAGTGTGACGCCTGATTCCATCGAAGGCGGCGAGAGCGCCAGCCACCGCACCGGCAGTGGGGACCAGGCCGACTTCGCCAACGCCCTTGGCTCCAAAAGGTCCTTCGGGTTCGTGGTCTTC
>JBLIMI010000527.1:0-3379 GCA_047638655.1 Minisyncoccia bacterium
TGCGGGGGGGCGTGAGAAGGCTGGCGAGGGCGGTCAAGATAAGCGGAGTGCAGGCTTTGAGTCTCAACGGTCGGTCTCCTGAATTTTGAATGCGAGGGGCGGGCGAGGAATCCAGCAGAGCACTCAATTCCCAAGTCCGCAAGGGAATTCGACGCTGGCCGTCCTTCCGCTGGTTACAGGGGGCTTCAGCTTCCCGTGTGCTCGGGATTCATGTGCTCGGCCATGGTCTCGAGCAGTTCGTTTTCTCGGAAGGGGCTCCATCCATGGCCTCCGCGGTCGCCGTACTCCACCGTTCCTTCGTAGTGGGGGGAACGGGTGCTTTCTAGGAAGGAGTGCAGGCGGTAGACGCCGCCCTCGAGGTAGTAGTTGTCCATGCGGCCAACGTACACGTGCAGCTTGCCCACCAACTTGGGACCGAGCGTGGCCCAGTCCCGTTCGAGGATGTGGCGCAGGTCGTAATTCTCGCGCGCCCAGCGGGCGACCTCGTGATCGATCTCGCCCGTGAGCGGATCCCACAGGGGTTGCGGGTAACCGTCGTCGGCCACCGGGGCGAAGAGCGCGTTCCAGATGGCCCACTGTCCTCCCGAGCGATAGCGTGTGCCGATCACTTCCTCGTAGAGGTTTTCCTGTTCCATCGTGTAGACGATGTTGCCGTCGGTGCGGCGGTTGCCCGGGCGCGCCACACGGGACCACTCGTGTTCGATGAAGTAGGCGTTGTCATCTTCAAGAATGTCGACCACCTGGTAGTTGCGAAAGTCGAGTTGATCGGGATAGAAGCTCCAACAACCGCCGAAGAAGTCCGGGTAGAGCACCTGCATGCCGACCGCGATCCAGCCTCCGGTGGAACCTCCCGTCAGGACGCGCGCTTGAGGTTCGCCGATGGCCTGGAAGCGTCGCTCCAATTCCGGAATCAACTCGGTGACCATGGCGTCGCCATAAGGGCCGAGGTTTTCGGAATTGACCCCATAGGAGTCGTCGTAATAAGGATTGGCGTGTTGGAAATTCACGAGCAAGACCTTGGGAGCTTTTCCACTCTTCCAATACTCATCAAAGGCGCGACCCCGACCAAAGCCCATGGGCGGGCGGGAACTGAAATGGCCTTGCATGTAGACCACCGGATAACGACGGTCGGGTTCGTCGTGGTAGCCCGCGGGCAAGAGCACGCTGGCGCCGATGGGCATGGGGGTGCCCCAAAACTTGCTGAGCAGGGGGCTCTCGATGCGCACGTGCTTGACCCACTCCGTGTCTTCTTTGGGTGGCAGGGGTGGAATGGTCTCGGTGAGCAGGATTTCGATGGGCGCGTGGCTCGTGGGATCCCAATTCACTTGCGCTAAAGACGACTTGTGGTTGCCCGGGGATCGGCGCCACTTTTGGCCTTCCCCTTGGTCCATGGGCAGCATCACTTCGTGGCCGTCGGCCCGTCGGAAACGCGTGTAGACATGCAAGTAGGCCTGGACGTAATACTCGCCCGCCGGAATGTCGAGCAAGTTGCGCACGGGGTGACCCAGGCTGCTGGCATCGATGCTGGCGAACTCTCCTGGGGCCAGGTCTTTCACGGTGACGCCGAAGAGCGGCGTGCCGTTCTCCCCTGGAGAGAGGCGTTCCGTGCGCGAGAGCATCAACAGGATGCGGCCGCTGACGGGCTTGTCGCAGAGGGAATCGGCCAGCCGGACCTGGAACGACTGCGCGCCGCAGACGGATCCGAAGAAGAGTGCGGCCGCGGCGCAGAGAGTGCGCCGGAACATAGAAGGGGCGTGCGCCGGAAAGGTGGTGGTGGGGATCATTCGTCGGGAGTTTGAATGAGGTGGCTACCGAGGAGGCGATCGAGGTGGGCAACGCGCACACCTTTGGGCTTGGCGCTGCACTCGATGGTTGCGCTATGGGTACCGGGCGCGATCCAAACCCGTTGTTCGCGCTCCTCTCCACTCTCGGTCCAGACCAGATCCAGGGGGAGATGGAAGCTTCCGCGTTCGTTGCTCAGTTCGATGAGGATTTGCTTGCCCTTGGCGCTCACGCTGCCCGTCACCGCAGGGGTGCCTTCGCCGTAGATCCACTCGTCGAAGAACTGTTTCCACTCGCGGCCGGTGGTGTCCTCCAGCACGGCTTGAAAGTCTTCCGTGGTGGCGTTCTTGTAACGGAAGGCGAGGTTGAAGTCCGCCAGTGTTTTCCACCAGGCGGCGTCGTCATCCACGTAGTGACGCAGTGTGTGCATGACGCACGATCCTTTGCTGTAGACCAGCCCACTGTAGGCATCCCCGGACTCGGGGTGATCGCCGCGGTACAGCATCCCTTTCTCTCCAGGAATGCGCGCGCCCTTCTCCTTGAAGAAGCGGTCGGCGGCTTCGCGGTCTCTGGTCTTCTCCACATAGACCCCTTCGGCGTACGTTCCCAAACCTTCGTGAATCCAGAAATGTCCCCAGTGCTCGGCCGATACCGCGTTGCCCCACCACTCGTGGGCCACCTCGTGAATCAAGATGTAGTCGAACCAGCGGTTGCGCCCGGCGTAGCGGTCCTTCTTGCCGTTGGCCTTGCACCAAGCGGGGTAGCTCGAGCCGTATGCCACCGCCGTGGAGTGTTCCATGCCCCAGAAGTTGGTCTCCACCAAAGCGAACTTGGAGTCCGGGAAGGGATAGGGGCCAAAGGCCTCGGAGTAGATGCGAAGCAATTCGGGGACTTGCTGAAATTGCAGCGCAGCCTTCTCCGCGTTTTCAGGCAAAACGTAGTAGTGGAAGGGCAACTTTTTCTCGAGTCCGGGGACCTCAAGCTGCTGCTCGACATGCACGTAAGGAGCCACGTTGAGAGTCACGGCATAGGTCTCGAGGGGATAGTCGTGGCGCCAGAAGTACGTCTTGAAGGACTTGCCCTTGGTCTTGAACCAATCGGGGGCGCCGCGCTTTTCCTCCACCAGGCGACCATTGCTGACGGCCATTAACTTGGCCGGACAGGTGATGGCCATGGAGATTCGCTCGGGCTTGTCCGCCGGATGAAAGTAACTGGCCTTGCAGGGATACCAGTAGTGAGCCCCGAGGCCCTGGCAAGCTGTGTTGATCCAGGGGGCGCCGTCCTCCGTGGTCTCCCAGTGGAAGCCATCAAAGCGGCCGCCCTTGGGTTGGCCGCGGTAATGAATGCGCACGGCGAGAGGTTGCTGGCTCTCGCTCGTGAGGCCGCTGATGTCGAGCCAGTTCTCCCCTTTGTTGCGTGAGAAGGCGAGCTTCTCGCCGCCCGCCAGTCGGACGTCGAGCACTTCGTAGAAGTCGTAGAGGTCGATGCGCAGGGTCTCGAGCTCTGGGGCGAGGTCCGTGATTGTGATCGTGGCCACTCCTTCGAGAATTTCTTTCGAAGGGCGCACCGCCAACTCGAGGTCGTAGGCCAGCACGTC
>JBLIMI010000528.1:0-3379 GCA_047638655.1 Minisyncoccia bacterium
AGCCAGTGGAAGACCCATGGCCAAAGTGGCGCCGCTCTTGCGACGGGCGAGCACCAGCAGCGGCGGAAGGAAAAATAGCAGGGCGACGGGGCCCTTGAGTAGCACGGACGCGGCCAGCCCCAAGCCTGCCACTGCCCACATCCAGGGGCGGCCCCTGCACGCCAACCAAGAAGCCGACAGGGCGGCGAAGATCGCCAGGGTCAAGGGGGCTTCAATCTCCGCGAGACGTCCCTTGGCCTGTGTCTCCAGGGCCAAGAGGAACAACAAGGCCGCCAGCACAGCGGCTCGCATTCCATACAGATGGCGACCGAGCAGCAGCACCCCACTAGCAGTCAGCATGGTGCATCCCACCGACAGCCCGCGCGCGATGAGTTCGGTCGAGCTTCCTGACCACTGAAACAAGGCGGCCAAGAGCCAATAGATGCCAGGCGGTTTAGAGAGGTAGGGGCGCGACCACAGGGTCGGAACGCACCAGTCGCCCGACGCCAACATCTCCATGGCGGGCAGAATGCGGCGTCCCTCTTCCCGGTGAAAGTCCACGAGGCTCAATTCGGGCAAGAGTTGGTAGGCGCCGACCAAGAGCACGCCCAACCAGGCGCAAAGCAAGACCAGGGGTGAGCTTTTGGTGGGGGAGCCATTCATGCTCCCGAGTTTGCTGGAAGGCGCGCGGCCGCGCCAGTCTTCTCGGCGTCTGTCGGAGTGGTCACGAAGGGTGACGACTCCGATGGGCGGCTAGGCCGCTTGCACCAGATCTCGGGCTCGCATCAATTCATGCATGAGGTTTTCTTCCATGCCCTCGAGTTGTGCTTGGGTCAGGCCGGATAGGCCCAGCGCGCGGTCCGAGAGCGCGAAGGCCAATTGCCCCAGGCCCTCGCCTTTGGCGATGGCGCGAGTCATGGACTCCGCAATGTGCACCAGCGAGGTGAGGGTCGGTTGGGCTTCCGAGTTCTTTGGGTTGTGGTGATGAAGGACCGTGTCCACCAGCACCGTGGGGAAGTCCCAACGCTTCAGCAAGCGCGCGCCAATTTGAGCGTGATCAAAGCCGACCACGAGGCGCTCGGACTCCAGCATGCTCTTGCCTGCCAGCCGCTGAGCGCGAATTTCCTGTCGAAGATCCTGCAGATGCGAGTCGAGCACGATGTAGCCGATGTTTTGCAACAGGCCTGCGGTGTACGCGACATTCTTGTCCACGCCGCCGTGTAGATCGGCGAGCCAACTCGCTGCCAGGGCGTTCATCACGGAGTGTTCCCAGAGACGCCTGGAGCGCGCGCTATTGTGGGATTCTTCACCGCAGAAAGCCCGGCCAACACAACTCGTGAGCACCAGATTGACCAGGGCCGAAACCCCCAGTCGATTGCCCGCTTCTTGGAGCGAGCTGACTTCCCTTTGAAAGCCATAGAAGGCCGAGTTGCAAAGCTTCAGCACGCGTGCAGTGAATGCCGCATCGGTTTGCAAAATGCTGACTAGCTCGGATGGAACCACATCTGGCTTGCGCGAGAGGTGCATGACCTTTGTAGCTACAGGTGCCCAGGGGCAGAGATTGTGAATCTCATCCAGGATGACCCTGAGGCGTTGGTTGGGGTTGGAGTGCGTCATGCTTGGACCAGTGGTACTCCCTGCGGGAGACCTGCTGGGGTCCTCTGTCTAGCCCCTCGGCCATCGAGGGCGGCTGTCTTTACCCTGGAGATGAATTCTGCAATCAGATGTCCAAGGGGGCTCCTCAGGGGGTGTACAGATTCTAGGAAGTCGCATATCCTGTGCGCCTCGCTTGGATGCTGATTCAGGAATCGAGCCGATTGATGGTCTTTCGTTTTAGTGCCGTACTTTGTGCGGCCCGCGAGAGAGCTCATCCAATGTTGAGGACCACTCCTGCCCCAGGGAGGGGAGAGAAAAAAAGACGGCCGTGGAGGAACTGGTTCTTTCATCTCCGTCTTGCGTGAAATCAACACGCGCCCCCCAATGAGGGCACGTTCCATCCGTGGAACGTGCTCTTCCTCCTTGGATGCGAGGCGCTGCTGGCGAAGTGGGGATTGCACTCCCGAATGTGGCCACCTAGGTTGCATGTGGAGGATTCGAACCATGAGGAACTTGCAAGCGCGCGCATTTGTATCTGCCGTCGTACTCTGCACTGCGGCAACGCTCGAGGCTGGTGACTGCGTGCCTGCACGGGCAGCGGAGGCCATTGCCTTTCAATCGAAGGAGGTCAGCTTCGTGGCCAATGAAGGCCAGTGGCCCGAGTCGGTTCTGTTCAGCCATGGCTCGGGTCCATTCACGTCATGGATCACCCGCGAAGGCTTTGTCATGCAAGCCCCCGCCGGCTTGCCAACGGACGGAGATCCACGACAAGCGTGTGCCCTGGAATTCCGTTTGCGTGGAACCGAGCATGAAACGTTCCCCGTACTTGGAGAACGGATACGTGCGGCCCGTTACCACTACTTGCTTGGTAGCGAGCCCGACTCGTGGGCGACGGATGTTGCGGGCTATGGGCAGGTTCGCTTTCAGTCCCCCTGGGCTGGCATCGATTTGTGTTTGCGTGAGTTGTCTCCGGATAGCGCGGAATTGGAATACGACCTCTACCTGCAACCCGGCGCTGACCTTCGGGCGGTCCAAATCGAAGTGCTGGGAGCGACAAGATTGACCATCGGTGCGGACGGGCAGTTGCGCATCCAGACCGGCGTGGGGGAAATGCAGCACACGCCTCCCGTGTCCTGGTTTGAGTGGGAAAACGGAGTCCGGCGATCGACCGCTGTCCGCTTTCGCTTACTGGACGAGCACACGTTTGGATTCGAGGCGGCTGAACAGGAACTGCAAGCGACCCTGGTGGTCGACCCGGGCATTCACTGGTCCACCTTTTTGGGCGATCTGGATCTGGACTTGGCGCAAGCCATCACCCATGCCAAGAACGGAGATCTAGTCGTGGCTGGGGAAACCCTCTCGCCCCAATTCCCAGTGACCCGGGGTGTGTACGACTTGACCTGGAACGGAGGCTACGACGCCTTCGTGTCGCGCTTCCGAGGAAGCACTGGGCAATTGCTCTACTCCACCTTGCTCGGTGGCTCGGACGATGATCGAGCCACCGGGGTTTGCCTACGAGGCTCCCAAGAGATTTGGTTGGCGGGCAGCACTCGCTCCGTGAACTTCCCCACCCTCTCGACGGGCTTCGACAACTCGCACAACGGGGGATGGGATGGGTTCGTGGTGTTGTTGGCACCGAATGGCGGAAGCTTGCGGCGCATGAGTTTTCTCGGATCCACGGAGAACGACATGATCACGGACCTGGCTTGCGATCTGCACGGCCGGGCCGTGGTTTGTGGAGCCAGCGCATCGAGCAACTTTCCCGTCACGCCAGGAAGCTACGGGCCGTTCTACAACGGGGGCA
>JBLIMI010000529.1:0-3360 GCA_047638655.1 Minisyncoccia bacterium
AGTCGCCCCGTAGCGGGCGGCGTTCCCATCTCCCCTTCAACTGGAAAGCACCCGCCACATTCGATGCCCTTCCCGCCAGCGCCGATCCCTGGGGATCCGTCCAGCGCCGGCGGGATAAGCAAGGCAAGACTCGGGCACCCGTTCTCTTGGCGACTACGGCGGCCAGGAGAGCGGCCTGGTCGTAGCCTCGTTGCAGGCGACGCAGGGGATGCTGCGGAACAGGAACCAGCAGCGGAAGAGGTCGCGAAGCCTCCATGCTTTCCAACCAGGTCGCCGCGAGCAAGAGTCCAAGGGGTTGAGCCAGGTCACTTCGCCCGCCGTGCTTCAAAGCCAAAATCCAATCCCGTAAAAGCGCGCGCTGCGAGTAGTCACCCGCGGCCAGCACGTCTCTCAGGCCCAGGCTCCGGTTTGCACAAGTGGCGCAGCGTGCGCGATCGGGAATCCCCCTTGGTAGCCGCGCCGCGCACCGAGCGCAGCGCGCCACGTCCAATTCTAGTTCGAGGCGGTGGATTGAACAGGGGCCCGCCGAGTCAACGGGCGCACCACAGACAAGACAGCGCTCCGGGAATAACGCACCCAGGAATCCTTCGAGCAGTTCGGTCCTCACGCCCATGTTGAACTAGACGTCCAACACGACGATCGGTTTCGCCTGAGCCCCAGGCGAGCTTTACTTCAGGGCCAACTCGGGCTCGCTGTCGTCCTCTGAGTCCGTCGTTGTGGCACGGCCGCTCCGATCACAGACCAGCACGTTCAGGCGCGCCACGTAGCTCTCCACAGTGTCATCCGCATGGGAGGCAATGCCGAACAACTCTCCCACCTCTCTGGCCAGACCCAGGTTCGCCTCGAAATCCGCGGGGTGAGTTCGGAAGTACTCGCGAACGTAGCGGCGAAAAGCGCGTAGGGACCACCACCAACTGGCCAGCAAGAGCAACACGGCCAGCACGACAACAATGCCAATCCAGAGCGCGGGGAACTCCCGCTCCACTCCCGCCGGCATGGGGCTGTAGTGTCCGTACAGTTGCAAGCCGAAGCCACCGAGCAAGAACCCGAAGCCCACGTTGACCTGCACGCGGTGGAAGATGTACTCGCGGATGTTGCGCAATTCCTGTGTCTCGCGACCGAAGCGCTCCACCACCAGCTGTCGCGGATGGCGAAAGAGAATCGAGTTGGCCAGCAAGAACGAGCCCACAATCGCCAGCACCAAACCGATGCCCATCCAATCCGGGTGGGCCAGGGCGGCCTCAGCGAGGAACGCAGCTTCATTCTTGAGCAACAACATTGCGCTCGGAAAGTAGGTCCAAGGGCGGCTGGGCGCAAGCCCCCCCCTGTGATCCAGGGGCCACAGAATCAAATAGGGGCATTTTGAGAGCTAGAAGGCACTTCGGCGCGTGCCTCTCCCCCCCGCGGGAACATAGAATTCCGACCCCTGGAACGATCCATCTCCGCTGATCCCGCCCTGCTTTTCCGCCCATGACCGATTCGAACGAGGACCTCTTGCGTAAGACCGCCGCCCTGGCGCGGCTTGAGTTGAGCGAGGCAGAGATGACCAAGATCGCGCCGGAATTTAGGCGTATCCTCGGGGCCTTCGAGGGTCTCGCGAAGGTCGATGTGGAGGGAGTGCCGCCAACCCTGGGGGCCACGGATCTGCAAGACATCAAACGCCCGGATGAACCCCGGCCGGCAATGGACACGGACCTGTTGTTGAATGGATCCCCCGACCGACAGGGAGAATACTTTGGTGTCCCCAAGACGATTGGAGGGGACGAATGAGCGCCAGCCAACCGACAGGCATGAGCGCCATGGAAACGCGGGCGGCCATCTTGCGCGGCGACTTCACGGTTCTCGAAACCGTGCAGGCGCACCTCGATCAGATCGAAGCCTTGAATCCGCAGCTGAATGCGTTCCAGAGCGTGCAACGCAAAGTCGCTTGCGAACAAGCCGCGACATTGGACCGAGACTTGGCCGCGGGCGCGATTCAGCCTGGCCCGCTCTTCGGAGTTCCCGTCGCTCTCAAAGCCAACATGTGCATGGAAGGGCAGGAAACCAATTGCGGCAGCTTGATGCTCAAAGACTACATCGCTCCCTACACGGCAAGCTTCGTCGAGAGACTCGTGGACGCCGGGGCGATTCCCATCGGCGTCACGGAGATGGACGAATTCGCCATGGGCTCCTCCGGAGAAAACTCCGCCTATGAATGTCCCCGCAATCCCTGGGACACGAGCCTCTCCGCGGGTGGGTCCTCCAGCGGCGCGGCGGTGGCGGTGGCCGCGGGCCTCGCCCCCATCGCACTGGGCTCCGATACAGGAGGCTCCGTTCGGCAACCGGCATCCTTCTGCGGTGTCTTCGGTTTGAAGCCTAGCTACGGTCGCGTCTCGCGCTACGGTCTGGTGGCCTTTGGCTCTTCGCTGGACCAGGTCAGCCCTTTCGCGCGCACGGTGGGAGACCTGGAGGTCGTGCTCGAGGCCATCTCGGGTCACGATCCGCTAGACTCCACGAGTTTGCCGATCCTGCCCTTCGAACCCGAACGTCCGGCCGAGCTTCAACGTTTGGTAGGCCTGCGGGTCGGCGTGTTGAAGGAGGCCTTCGGCGAGGATGTACAGGAAGAGGTGCGCCTTCGCTGTCAAGAGCAGCTGGAGACCATGAAGTCCATGGGCGCCGAACTGGTGGAGGTCAGCTTGCCCCACCTCAGCAGCGCCATCCCCACTTACTACGTGCTAGCAACGGCGGAAGCCTCCAGCAACCTGGGGCGCTACGACGGCAGCCTCTTTGGCAAGCGAGCCGAAGGTGACGGCAGCCTGCAGGGCATGTTCGCAGCCACCCGCGAAGCCGGGTTCGGTGATGAAGTCAAACGGCGCATTTTGCTCGGCACCTACGTGCTCTCCGCGGGCTATTACGATGCCTGGTACGGCAAGGCCCAGAAAGTCCGAACCCTTCTCAGACGGGAGTTCGAAGCCGCTTTTGAGCATGTGGATGTGATCGCGAGCCCCACCACCCCCAGTGCAGCCTTCGCACTCGGTGCCAAGACAGACGACGCCCTGGCCATGTATCTCTCCGACCTGTTCACCGTTCCCGCCAACCTAGCGGGACTGCCCGCGCTCAGCATCCCGGCTGGACTCACCGGGGGCGACACGGGATTGCCAGTAGGGCTCCAATTGATCGGACCGCACTTGGGAGAGGGGCGGCTCTTGCGCATGGCGGCCGCCCTCGAATCCAAGATCGGTCCCCTCTGCCGTACCAAAGTCCAAGGAACCAAGTCATGAGTCAGCAACAAGTCACTGGCTTCCAGCGAGACGGCCACGAATGGATCTCCGAGGCCAGCGGGACACGCTGGATCGTGGTGATCGGTCTCGAAGTGCACGC
>JBLIMI010000530.1:0-3356 GCA_047638655.1 Minisyncoccia bacterium
GCAGCGGGCCAGCACGTTCGAGGCGCAGCGAATGGTCAGGTAGTAGTTCAACTGAACCGACATGCCCTCCTGAATGGCAAAGCTCGAGCGCCCGAGGATACCCCCTGTATCGATGCGCTCGTCCTCGATCAAGTGCAAAGTCGCCCCGGCCTCCAAGGCCCCTTCGCTGAGCTCCCAAAAGTAAGGCTGAATCCCACGGTAGTCGGGGAGCAGTCCCGGATGCACGTTGACGATGCCCAAGGGAGCCATCGAGATCAGAGGTTCACGCAGAATTTGGTGACAGAGACTCACGATCACATCCGGTGCGAACTCCCGCACGAATTCAAGGGTCTCCGAGTGCATGATGTTCTCGGTACGGTGGAACGGACACCCCAGCCGCCTACTCAGCTTGCGCAGACGCTGAAACTCGGCGCCCCGTCCCAATAGCTTGGGCAGGCTGGTGACCAACGCCAAACTCAGGAACTCAGTGATCTTGCCCGCGACAAAACGTTTCGATAGTTGAGGCACAATACGCCCCGCCGTCTCACGTCGGCCTTTGCCTTTCAACACCAGGGGGATCTTGACCACCGCCAGCTCATCATGAGGTCGGTCCGCGGCATAGTCGCTGAGGATCGAGTTGTGGAGCACGTAATCGCTCAACAGGAAAAGCACTTTCATGGGAGCCGATGCAGCGAGGGTCAAGGCCTCGGTTTCATGCGGCTGCGCTTCCCCAAACCCACTCTAGGTCCAGTTCGATCTTGTCCGAGATGGACTGGGTGACCGGGCATGAAAGCGCGGCCGCGACAAGTTCAGTGCGCGCGGCTTCGCCCAAGTCACCCGTCAACCGGAGCTTGATCGTGAGCTTGGCCACACGCCGAAGGGGATCCGCCAGCATGTGCTTCTCGACTTGAGCAGTCGCACTACCAAGATCCCAACCACGCTTGTTCGCGACGATGCCCATGATGGTGAGCAGGCAGGTCCCCACCGCCGTGGCCAGCAGATCGGTGGGCGAGAAGGATTCTCCGCGGCCCTGGTTGTCTACCGGGGCATCGGTCTGGAGTTGGCAAGAAGAGGGAGCATGAGTCGCTTCGCAGCGCAGCTCACCCACGTAGGCAATATCGATTTGAACCATGATCGGCCCAGGGTACCTCAGCCAGCCTCGCTTCCCACCTACTCTCGCGGATAGACGATTTCGCCGTTGATGATGGTCATCAGAACTTTGCCCGTGAGCAATTTTTCGGGGGCCACGTCCACCGGATCTAGGTCGAGGATGGTGAGGTCCGCCCAGAAGCCTGGCAGCAGTTGGCCTCGACGATCCTCTTGAAGGGCCGCATGGGCCGCGCCGCGCGTGAATCCAGCCAGGGCGCCTAGGCCTCCCAGACGCTTGGCTCCCAAGTCGCTGTTCGTGCCCAGAGATTCCAGGGGTCGCTGAACCCGGATCGCGTGCAGGCCGTGAAGTGGGTTCACATTCCCTGCGGGAGAGTTGCTGCCAAAGGCCAATTGCTTCCAACCCGGCGCCAGACTTCGCCAAGCCTGCGCCACGCGCGAGCGATGCACTCCCAGCCGTGTGTCGAGCAGCCGTCCCTGGTTCATCGAACAGCCGGCCTGCATGGTGGGCGCGATCAACAGCTCGGGAAAACGAGGGAAATCCCGGGGCGCAATCAGCTGGGCGTGCTCGATGCGCGGCCGCAAGTCGAGGAAGCGCTTGTCCACATCGAACATGCGTTGGTAGGTATCCAGAGCCACTCGATTTGCGAGGTCGCCATGGGCTCCCACCACGGGCTGCAAACCCGCTTGCCAGGTTTCGTGCACCAGCACGGTCAAGGTTTCGTTTGTCATCAGCAGGCTGCCTCTCTCCCCGGGCATGTCGCTGTAGTCTTGGAGCAAGGCCGCGCTGCGCGTTGCCAAGCTGCCGTCCAGCGCGAAGTAGGTCCCGGCCACGGTGAACAGATCTCGATCATCGGAAAGACCTTTCACTCCCACAAGTCCAGCATCCCCGAAGCCCTCACTGCCGTCGAGATAGGCAACGATACGAATCTTCAAGAGGCCACGCTCACGCAAGTCCTGATAGGCGTTGAGCGCTTCCAAGCTCACGCCCATGTCGTGCACGCAGGTCACACCCAAGGCGAGCAGTTGCTCTTGCGCTTGAAGCAAGCGGGCCTCCAGAGCTCCACCCTCCACCTGCGGTAACAGGTCGAGCATTTGTTTTTGTGCGTTCCCGAAGAAGATGCCAGTGGCATGGGACTGTTCATCCACCAAGACTCGACCTCCCGGAATTCGCGGGGGAGGTTCAAGCGGTCCGAGCATTTGTGCTTTGCGAAGCACCACCGCATTGACCATGAGCGCGTCGCCACCGATGCTGCGTAGCAGCACCGGGTGTGTTCCAGACACCTCACTCAAGCGTGCGTGGTGTGGATACTCCTGTGTCTCCCAAGCTTCCTGGTCCCATCCCCAACCAATGATCCAGCTGCCGGCATCTGCACTCAAGGCGGCCTCGGCCACCACATCGAGCACGGCCTCGAAGCTCTCGAGTCCGCGCAAGTCGAGTTCCGATTGACAGGCACCCAGCGCCTCCACCTGACCGTGCGCATCTTGCAAGCCAGGCACGGCGACGGCCCCTTTGAGATCGATCTTGCCGAGCCCTGGCTCGTCGAAATCAACGCCCAGTTCGGGCAGCGGCCCAGCGATCAGCACCCGGCCGTCCTCGACCAAGATGGCCTCGACAGCGCTACCCTCGGCGTTGCCGAGATAGATGCGCCCCCCATGGATCAGCACGCGCCGGTGACCGGTCGTGCTGACGGATGAAACATCCTCGGCGGCGGAAGGTGTTTGCACAGGCCCCAAAAGGGCACATGTCAGGGCTAATGTGAAGAGCATCCGGGAGCTATCGGCGTTTTCCGGGACCGAACACGGACCCCGATTGCCAAAAGCGCCCAAAGAAGAGCAGGATTCAAAGGCCCCCAGAACGCTATTCTGACCCGATGAAACGACTTCAGAATCGACTGGCTCTGGTCACCGGGGCCTCCAAGGGAATTGGACGGGCCACCGCTCGCGCTCTGGCCGCGGAAGGCGCCCAGGTCATCCTGGCTGCTAGGCGCCCGGAACCCCTGGAGGAACTGGCAGCGGAACTGGAGGGTGCCCTGGTGGCACCCCTCGATGTGACCGATGCCGAAGGCACCCGAGCCGCCATCCGGGCCGTCCTGCCCGCGGGCCGGCACGTGGACCTGGCGGTGCTCAACGCCGGGCTCGCCCGCGGGGCGGAGCCCCTGCAGCAGGGAGATCCCGGAGAGTGGAGCGAGGTGGTCGACACGAACATCAAAGGCGTCCTACATGGCCTACACGCGGTATTGCGGCCCATGATCGAGGGCGGGACCGGG
>JBLIMI010000531.1:0-3346 GCA_047638655.1 Minisyncoccia bacterium
AGCCCCGCCGGTCGTGCCCGGCGGGGCTCTCTTCATGATCGCGTTGACTGCGCTCTACTTCTTCACTTCGCCTTTGAACTTGGTCCCTTCGAGGGCCGCAATCAGGGCTTTTGCATCGACATCGGAGCTAGCCGTAATCGTTGCGGTCTTCGTGGCGAAATCGACATCCACGCTCTCCACTCCGTCAACGTTTTCAAGTGCAGACTGCACTTGAGGGGGGCATCCCATGCCTCATGTCATTCCAGAGATCGAAAGTGTGACGGGCATTGCGGCGTCAGAGACTTCCGTGGTCATTTCCTGGCTGTTGCTATCGGCGCTTTTACAAGCGACGCCAGCAAACAATCCGAGGCCGGTGAGGGCCAAAGCTAGCTTGTTCATCGTGATCGTGAGTTGAAGGAAGTAGATACGTGGCGGAGTAGTTTCCCCACGCGCAGTATTTTAGGGCGCTACGAGGTCCCCGTCTAATCTGGGACCTTGGTTTGGCAAAAAATCAGGCAGGAGGGGCCGGCCGGGCTTCTGCGCTGACCGCGGATCGCCCGCCACGGCGGGCAACCATGCCCAAACCAGCACCTGAATAGATGGCTGCCGACGCGGCAAAGTCGAGCACCAGTGTGTAGGCCAGCGGCACAACCCAGAGGGTAAAGAAGGTGCTAAACGCAAGTCCGCCGGCCACGCAGGTGCCCAGGGCTCGGTAGTCGATCCCGCCGGAAGGCGGCTCCGCCATCACCATCGGCAAGAGGCCAAAGATCGTGGTCAAGGCCGTCATCAAGATCGGTCGCACCCGACTGGCTCCGCCTTCGAGTACGGCTTGATTGCGTGGCATTCCAGCTACGTGCAAGCGGTCGATGCGGTCGATGAGCACAATGCCGTTGTTGACCACCACTCCGACGAGGATGATGAGTCCGATGTAGCCCACGGAATCCATGGACGTGCCGGTCATGTAGAGCGTCCAGTAAGCACCCACAATGGCGAATGGTATGGTGAAGAGCACCGCGAAGGGCTTGACCAGTGACTCGAACAGGATCGCCATCAAAAGGAAGACGAGCACGATGCTGAACAGCAGAGCGTTCTGCATCTCCTTGATTTCCTTGAATTGACGGGCGGCCACGGAAACTTCGTCGCCCAGCATGAATCCGCGCGGCAGTTCCATCTCGCGCAAGGCGGCATAGCCCGCCTTGGAAACGGCGAGCTGTTGGTTCGGATCGGTCACGCGACCCTTGATCGTGTGCTCGACTTGGCCGTTGTGGCGCCTGATGGTCCGCGGTCCGCGGCCGAAGCTCATGTTGGCGACCGATGCAAGAGCGATAGCACCACTCTCTGTGTAGATCGTCAGGTCCTTGAGGGTGTTGAGCCCCGCGACTTCCTCGTCATCGTATTCTAGGATGAAAGGCAACTCGCGTCCTGTCTCATGGAAGCGGGGCAAGCTGAAGCCACGCAATGCCCAGGAGATGTTCTGCAGGGCTGAGTCGGCGGTCACGCCGAGTTGCCAGGCTTTCTCCGCGTCCAAGTTGACTCGCAGCTGTTCCGGAGCGTCTTGAAGGGGGGATTCGAGTTCGGTCAACCCCGGTACGCCTCGTAGCAGTTCGATGGCCTGCTCGCCGAGCTCGGCCAAGATTTCCGCATCGGGCCCCAACAGTTCAAAGGCGACGATGGAGCGATTGCGAGTGGTGACTTCTTGTTCGCCGAAGAATCGTAGCTGGTGCCCTGGAATGGGCGGGAAGATGGACTTGAGTTCGCGTCTGACGCGAAGCATCTCGTCCTCCGACAAGGACTCTTCCCAGTAGATCTTGACGTCACCGCCATCGTCGTCGAAGCGTGTCGAGACGTGCTTGTGTCCAAGCAGCTCCTGGTTGGACGCCAACACTTCCTCGTAACGACCCATCTCCTCGCTGGCTTCCGCCAGGGTGAAGTTGTCCTCGAGCTTGACCCGCATCTCCAGTTGGGAACGGTCATCGTCCTCGCCAAAAGGGGTGACCGTCATGTTGCCGAGTGGGATGGCGATCGAGAAGGCGGCCAACATGGAGAGTCCGGTCGCCATGACGCGGTGATTGAGACTCCAATTCAGAAGCCGGCTGTTGGTCGCTGTGGCGACATCCACCAGGCTCTGGTGTTCCCGTTTCTTGGCGGAAGCAGTCGCGCGCGCCTGGAAGGGCGCGGCCAACTTGCGCCGCCAAACCGGTGTTCCGACGGCCAAGAGCACAGCGCCCAACAGGGCCGCAGCGCCCCACACGCCGGAGACGATTTGCACGGCCCCACGAGTGGATTCGAGAGCCACTCCGGTGGTCAAGAAGCTCGTCAACGGCTCCATTCCCTCTCCGGCTTGCATGCCCTTCCAAACTCCGAAGCCACCCAACGCGATGGCTAGAGGCCAGCGCAGGGGGGTGATGATGGCCAGGACAAGTCGTTGTCCGTGATATAGCGCGAGCGCGAGACCACGCGTAAGCCGGGTGCCGATGGCGACGACAGCGCTCAAGATGCGTCCGGGCACTCGGCCGATGGGGGCGACGCTATGAGCAAAGCGCTCCATCAGCGGGTGGCGCGGGCCAACGATGCGTGCCGCCATGGCGGGCAGAAAGACCAAAGCCACCAGCAAGCTGAAGAGCAACGAAATGCAGAGCGGGAGGCCCAGTGAGCCGAACATGATTCGAATGACCGGATTGCCCGACATGAAAATCAGCGGCAGGAACACCACGACAGTGGTCATGGTGGCCAGGAAGACTGCCAGGCCCACTTCCGAAACGCCGCGCGAGGCAGAGTCGAGCGGATCGTCCCCTTTCTTATGGATGCTCGAGATGTTCTCAATCACCACCACGGAATTGTCCACCAACATGCCGATGCCGAGCGTGATGCCGGTCATGGTCAAGATGTTGAACGTTCCGCCGGTGAAGTAGACCCAAGCCAGAGCCAACAGGGCCGAGATCGGAATCGAGAGGGCCACGCAGGCGGTCACGCGCAAGCGGCGCAGGAAGATGAGTAGAACGATGGCTGCCAAGCCCCCGCCCCACAGAGCGGTGGAGCGCAACTGAGCCATGGAGGCCTCGATCAACTCGCCCTGACTGAAGAGCACCATGAAGTTCAGGTGCTCGCTGATCTTCGGGTCAGCTTCGAACTCGTCGAGTAGTTCCTGAACCTTGGCGGCGGTCTCGACGATGTTGGCGGAACTCTCCTTGCCGATTTGGCCGAAGTAGGAGTATTGACCGTCGATGCGCGAAAGCCGGTTGCGAACGCTCTGGGCCTTGATGACCCGAGCCACATCGCGAATGTGCTGGCCATTGCCAATCGGATAGTCCTCGATCTCTTCGAGGGTCTGGAAGCGCATGTCAGAGCGCACCAACATGCGTTGGCC
>JBLIMI010000532.1:0-3341 GCA_047638655.1 Minisyncoccia bacterium
GCGAATAGCTCCGAAAAAGTGACGGCTCACCTTTCCACCATGCTCGATGCGAAGCTGGAGGACTTCTTCAAATCCATGGGGGAGTCGATCCCGGACTTTGGCGGCAAGGACCAGGAAGTTCTGGCCTTGGCCGTGAAGAAGATGGAATCCGAACACGACCTGATGCGCAAGCAACACGCGAATCAGGTCAGCCTCTTGGAGCGCCGCCTGAACAAAGTGTCGGACTCGCTCGAGGCCACCGAGAGTGCCCTGCGCAAGAAGGGTACAGGAGCAGTCGATAGTGGAGTCGCGTCCATTTACCGCACCGTTCAAGGGCTCGCCGACGTCGAAGACGATGTGGTGCTCAAGAAGGAAATGATGTCCAAGATTTTTGAGGCCAACATGGAGCTGAAAGCTCAGTCCCCGACCCCTCCCAAGAAAGACTGATCGAGTCTGATCGAAACACCCTCGTTCAAGAGAAGAAAAGACATGTCCGAACAATCCGGAACAACACCCAGTGGCCATAAAGAAGCCGGCGTCCTGTACGTGGGGATCGACCTGGGTACATCCCGTACGTCGGTTGCAGCCAGCAATGGCGTGCGTGACACCTTGCCCTCATTCGTTGGCTACCCGAAGGATGTCGTGAGTCGCAAGTTGCTGCAAAAGGAGGTGCTCTACGGTGACGAAGCCGTGGCCAAGCGTCTCTCGCTCAATTTGTATCGCCCTCTTGAACACGGTGTCCTGAAGTGCGGCGAAGGTGGCGATGATGATCGCGAGGGCAACACCAAGGCGGCTCGAGACCTACTGCTCGAAATCGTCAGGCGCGCTCGCCCGCGGCCGGATGAGTTGGTCTACGCGGTCATTGGCGCGCCCGCTCAGGCCAGCATCAACAGCAAGTCAGCGATTATCGACATCGCCAGGGAGTCGGTCGACTCGGCCATGCTGTGCTCGGAACCCTTCGCGGTTGCCTACGGCCAGGACATGCTCGAGGACGTGCTCGTGATCGATATCGGCGCGGGCACCGTTGACCTCTGCCGTATGCACGGAACCATGCCCGAGGACGCCGACCAGATCACCATGACGACGGCCGGTGACCACGTCGATAAGGAACTCCTCCGTTGCGTTGGCGAGGCCTATCCCAGTGCCCAGTTCACGGTTCAAATGATCAAGGAGATCAAGGAACGCTATTCAACCGTGGCTGAGGTGCAGTCACCGATCAAGGTCAAGTTGCCCGTGAATGGCAAGCCCACCGAGTTTGACCTCACCAAGCAGATTCAACAGGCCTGCCGCTCGATCGTTCCGCCCATCGTGGAAGGGCTCGGCAAGCTGGTCGGTTCCTTCGACCCGGAATTCCAACACAAACTGAAGGACCGAGTCTTGCTCGCCGGCGGCGGTAGCCAGATCAAAGGGCTCGACACAGCCATTGAAACTGAGATGCATCGATTGCTCGGAAGCGGCAAAGTGATCTTGATCGAGGAGCCCATGTACGGCGGCGCCACCGGTGCACTCAAGATCGCCCACGACATGCCCGAGGATTACTGGGAGAAGCTGAAGTAGTCGTTTCTGCTCAACTGAGCGGCTTGCGTGCTTGTGCGACCACGGCGCTGATCTTGGCTCTGATGGTGCCTTCGCCGAAGCGGGCCTGCAGTGCGTTCATCGTGTGATCTGTCGCGCGTTCGAGCCCACCTGGGTCTCGGGCCTCAATTTCGCCTCGCAAGGGCGTTCCATGGCAATAGGCAATGGCGGCAGCGCGGGCGCTCGAGGCCACGCTCTGCTCTTCTTTCTGGTGGAAGCTCCAGCCCTCAAATCCGGCGGCGGCCAAGTCGGACTCGATCTCGCCCGGATGCCCATGTGCGTGGGGAGTGCGAGCGAGGAACAGCGGCGGATCTTCGGAGTAGAGTTCACCGAGGGCGCTCGTGATGACACTCGCAAATTCATTGCGTTCAATGTCGTTCCAGACATTGAAGAGGAACTTGCCCCCGGGACGCAGTACGCGGCGAATTTCCAAGTAGGCAGCCACGCGATCGGGAAAGAACATGATCGCGAATTGGCAAACCACGAGGTCCATAGAGTGATCGTCAAATGGAAGCTCCATGACATTCGCTTGGCGCCACGTCACCCGCTGCTCCGTCCCGATGGACTGGGCGTGTTCGAGCATGGCGAGGTTCAGGTCGCTGGCGGTGATGGATGTGGTCGCGGGCAATGACTTTGCCAAGGCTCTCGTGACGACCCCGGTGCCACAAGCGACCTCGAGCAACACTTCCGGAGCGCAAGCGCATGCTCGCTCCGCCAAGTCTTCCGCGTATGGCTCGAAGATCAGGGGGACGAGGGATGCCTCGTAGAATTGGGCCACGTTCTGCGTAAAGGCGCTGTCGTGGCTTGGCTTGGTCATGGCTTGGAGTCTAGAGACTGGCCTTCATTCAGCCAATCCGAGATCTTGGGGCCTCCGATTGGAGATCGCCGCAAATAAGTGAGGAGCCTGAAGTAGGATCGCTCCCAGGTCCTCGGACCCCACCCGATTCGCATACAAGGAGCAGTTGCCATGGCCGATCAGGTCGATTACGAAATCGTTGGAGATGACTTTCAGGCCGTCCACATCACCCTGGATCCAGGAGAGGCGGTACGCGCTGAACCCGGTGCCATGATGTACATCGAGACCGGGCTGCACATGGAGACCAGCACGGGCGGCGGATTGATGAGCGGGATCAAGCGCATGGTTGGCGGGGAGAACTTCTTCATCACCACCTTTGAAAACCGTGGGCGCCAGCGTGCGAAGGTCGGGTTCTCCGCTTCTTACCCCGGCAAGATTTTGCCGGTGGACCTGTCGCAGGGGACGATCTTCTGCCAGCGTGATGCCTACCTCTGTTCCGCTGATGGCATCGAGGTGAGCGTGGCGTTTACCAAGCGCCTTGGCGCCGGCTTCTTTGGCGGGGAGGGCTTTGTGCTCCAAAAACTCACCGGCGACGGTCTGGCGTTCATTCATGCAGGCGGGTTTGTGATTGAGCGCGACCTAGCCGCTGGCGAGGAATTACGCGTCGACACAGGCTGTTTGGTCGCCTTCCACGAGGGCGTTGACTACGACATCCAACGCATCAAGGGCGTGAAATCAATGCTCTTTGGCGGCGAGGGTCTCTTCTATGCCGTGCTGCGAGGTCCCGGCAAGATCTTCATCCAAACAACGCCTTTCTCCCGTTTCGCGGATCGCATCATGAGTGCCGCAGGTGGCGGAAAAGGCCAAGTGAAGCGCGGTGGGGGCTTCTTGGGGCAACTCATGGGCGGAGAGTAATCCGACCCCGTCGGCTACCAATAACAGCGCCCCCGAGTTCGGCTATCGAACTCGGGGGCGCTGTTATTGGTAGCCG
>JBLIMI010000533.1:0-3329 GCA_047638655.1 Minisyncoccia bacterium
GTGTGGTTTTCGGAGGCGATCAGCTCCAGCTGATCTTCCTGGCGTTGGGTTTCAAGGTCGATGGCTGCCCAGACTTCTGCGTCGGTGCGTGTCACTGTTTTCATGGGGTGTCGGAGGAATCTTGGGAGGTGGTGCCGTCGGGGCCGGCAAGCGGATTCAGTCGTCGGTCGTTCTCGTAGCCGCCGCTGCGCTTCAAATCGAGGTGGCCGTGTTCGTCGTACTCATGCCAGGCTGCGCTACGCAAGCCTGCGTGATCGTTCCCCCTAGCGAGGGTCTGCCCCCATCATCGAGGAATTCGTGGGGGCCCTGCAAGAAGCCCTTGAGATAAGTAAAGATCACTTCGAGCGCACCGTTGGCATGCAGGCCTTAGCTGCTCCCCGGCGGAAGACCAAGATCGCACGTCGCCTTCCAGCGCAATTCCCCGTGGGGGTAGCCCTTCAGGAAAGAGCCACGCCCTTGCAGTTGGCCGTTTTCCCAATAGCTCAGTAGCTCGTCCATCAACCGGCCCGCAGCGAGATGCTGTTCCGGGTGAAGTTGACCATTTGGATAGCAAGGCTCGTGCAATCCGACTGGAAGTCCCAGTTCGAATTCTCCACGGGTCGACAGCGAGCCAGCTTGATGCCAGCGGGTGCCGAATCCCTGGGGGTCGCCTTCCGCCCACCAAATTTCACTCTTGGGCTCACCGCCTGCGTACCACTCCAGCCAGCGACCCACCTCCTGCCCGTTCACGTATTGCCCTTCGATCGCCACCTGGCCGTTGCGGTGCCGCCAGACATAGGAACCCTCCCGCAGGCTGTCATTCCGCCAACCCTCTAATCGGAGCTGAGTTTGTCCCTCGCCGAACCATCCCCGGGAGGTGGCGCCTAGGCCCGCAGAAGTTTCCTCTCCCCCCGGCGAGGACTCGGACGGGCGTGGCCCGGACTCTGAACAGGAGACTGCCCAGCAACAAGCCCCGAGCAAGAGGGCTCGCAAGGGCCCGCGCCCTCGCAGGGAGCGCCGTACACCCGGGACTGATTTCATGGCCAGGGATCATAGGCGGGAACCTATCCTGATGCAGCATTCAGACCGGAGCTTTGAGACCTGGAGTCGCAGGCGCTAGGCGTCTGTCGGCACCTCCCTAATTGTGACGCCTCCGACAGGCTGCTAGGCTCCTCGGCCAACACCCCCTGCCCGCCCCCGTAAGAGTCCCCATGCAAACCATGAGATCCGCTTCCAAGACTGGACCCTTCTTTGGGTCGCTGCTCACCGCGCTCGCGTTCGTGCCCTTTTTGGGGCTCGCCGGATGCAGCCAGAAGGATGGGGTTCCACGCAATGTGATCCTGATCACTCTCGACACCACGCGGCCGGATTTCCTGGGTGCCTGGGGCAAGGAAGGCAATCCGACTCCGCATTTGGATGCCTTGGCTGCGGACGGCATTCGCTTTGAGACGGCCATCTCAAGCTCGGCGGTGACCCCCGTGTCCCACGCCTCTATTCTGACGGGACGCCACCAGTACCAGCACGGGCTACGCATACTGGCCGGTGCGGGAGGGTTTCAATTGCCAGAGGATGTGCCGACACTCGCCACCACACTCAAGTCGCGGGGCTACGCCACGGCAGCCTTCCACAGCGCATTTCCAGTTTCAGCCGTCTACGGTTTCAACCGAGACTTCGACATCTTCGAAGACGTAGGCGGAAGCGGGCTCAACACGAACGAAGAGGGCGCGGTCAGTTGGGATGTCTCTCAAGGCCAGCGCCGGTCGGACGCCACCACGAACATGGTGCTCGACTTCTTGTCCTCCACCGAGCAACCCTTCTTCATCTGGATTCACTACTGGGATCCCCACGATGGATTCTTGTTGCCCCCCACCGAATTCCTGAATGGGCGCATGCCCGTCGACGACCAAGGGCAGGCCAAGTGGAATGGCAAGGCCTACGGCCTCGAAGTCAGTTACATGGACCAGCAGTTTGGCCGTCTCATCCAGGGCATGAAGGACGGCGGCCAGTACGCCGACACGCTCATCTCCGTTGTGGCCGACCACGGAGAGGGTCTGGAGGATGGAATGCAAAAGCACGGCTGGAGCGCCCACCGCATTCTGTACCAAGAGCAAATTCACGTGCCCCTGATATTGCGCATCCCCGGTGCCGCCAGGGGTCGCAGCGTGAGCAACATGGTGCGCTCCGTGGACATCTACCCCACGGTCCTCGATTACCTGGACATCGCTCCAGAGGGAGTGCTGGGCGGGAGCAGTTTGCGTGCGCTGATCGAAGGTCGTGAGGAAGCGGGGCGCGTGGCCTACGCGGATCAGATCAACCTCTGGGACGCCAACGCCAAGATGCTCCAGCGCCGTCCCCAAGCGGACTTCCTGCATGTGCTCATGAACGACCAATGGAAACTGATATACAGGCCCCGGAATCCTAAAACGTCGGAGCTCTACGATTACCGCAAGGACCCCGCTGAACAACAAAACCTCTTCACCCGCAAGATTGAAGTTTCCAAACGGCTGATGCAGGACTTGGCGGGTCGCGAACCCTGGGTTTTAGCCCCTCCTGAGCCCTCTGGAGCCGCCATGGCCGAGGGCAGCCTGGAGACCTTGGGAAAGCTCGGCTACACAGCTGGGGCCGTCGAAATGAGCAGCGAGGCCATCGCAGAGATGTGGGAATGGCTCTGCCCAGAGGCCTGGCACCGGCTGCAGATTCCTGGAACTTGTCCGGAACATGGGGTAAGGCTGCTGCCAGCACGGCGCTCGCCGAACTGAGTCCCCTGGTCGCGCGCTCATCCAATCTCGCGGGACCGCCGGACTCAAAAGTCCCACAATTTAGGTAAATCTGGCCGATTCTGGGTAGGCTATAGCTCTCGAGAACGCCTCCCACGAGCATCAAATATATGGGAGGGGTTCCAACAATTTCCCGACACCACGGGGACCACGGTCCCCATCGCGCCGCGAACGCGGCTCGCTTCCCTATTCTTCCGAGTAACGACTAGAGATGAACTACAAAACACTGCTTGCGGGCGCTGCCATTGCAGCCCTCACAGCCTCTGCACACGCAGACATCCTCATGACCGAGATCGTCGACGGCACCCTGCCCGGTGGCCAGCCCAAGTGGGTTGAGATCACCAACACGGGCACCGGGGCCGTGGATCTTGCCGGTTATAGCCTCGGTAACTTCAACAACGGCGGCACCACCCTCGGCGGTGGAGCATCGACCGCACTGAGCGGCATGCTTCCCGCTGGCGGAAGTTACATCGCCGGCTACGAAGCCGACCCCGGAGGCGCTGGCCTCTCCAACTTCTTCCTGGTCTACGGCACAGAAGTCGACTTCTACATGGGCGGCGGATTCGTCAACGG
>JBLIMI010000534.1:0-3329 GCA_047638655.1 Minisyncoccia bacterium
GGCACGCAAACCCGCTCTCGTTCTTGGACTGATCGCGCTCCTGGCAGGTATGGGCTGGTTGATTCAGCAACCAGGATCCACTCAAGCCCTCCCCCAACAAGCGCCACTGATCGTCGATCGTTCCCCCGCGAAGGTCGCCGCACCCACGGAGAAACTTCCCACTCCAATCCAGTCGGAAGAAGTCGCGCAACTGGCCAAAGCGCAAGAAGGCGCAACGCGGGAGAAGGTAGATGCCCGCGCTTTGGACGCGAGCGAGTTCGTGCTGAAGCTGGTCACTTCCGATGGAGCCCCTGTGGTCGACGCCACGGTGCGAGTGCTCTGGAGTGGATCAAGAGCCCAGCGGAACAAGTACCGCAACAACCGCAAGGCTGAGGAGTTGATGGCGAAGTCCTTCCTCACTCTCACCTCCGACAGCGACGGGCTGGTGCCACTGAAGAGAGCTCCACTCCATCACTTCGCATTGATCGACGCCCGCAAGGGAAACCTGTGGGCCAGCCTGACGATCCCGGGCTCAGAAGCCCCAGCAAACAAGGAATTGACCCTCGTTCACGATCTCAACCTCACCGTCCTGGTCATTGACACGGCGGGTAATCCAGTGGGCGGAGTACCTGTCGTCATCGAGTCTTCCACGAATCAATGGCGCAGCACAATCGTTGGAACAACAAGCGACGACCGCACTGGGCTGGCTTTCTTCGCCCACATCCAAGACGAACTGAAGGACGAGACCTACCGGGTAGCCCTCAATACTTTGTCGGCTGTCAAGGTGATGCAAGCGTTGGACCTTGAGAAGCTCTCCTCTGACCCTTTAGTCCTCATGCTCCCGGCCTCCGGAAGCGTAACCCTCGAGGTCCTTGGGACTGATGCCAAACGCTACCTAGGCAGCGGGCGCGCCAGAATTCGATCCGTCGCCGAGGGTGCCTCCCAGGACTTGTCTCCATTCAATCATGGAGGGGAACGCTTCGTTTCTGCGGAGCTGGAGAGCGGCAGCGTTCACTTCCCCTTCGTGGAATTGGGGATGAACGTGCAAGCGCGTGTAGCGAGAGCCAGGTCCAATGTGGAGTCCACCGCTTTTGGTCCCGGCCCACGAATCGCCGGCGCGGACGCCGCCATTGTCGTACGCCTGGGTGCCCAACACCCAGTGATCCAACTCCGAGCCGTAAGTGCCAATGGCAAGCCGTTCGCCAATGTTGAATTCAAGGCCGGTCTGACCATCCGCAACGAATTCATGCTTTCCGCACTCAAAAGCTGGCCCCGCTCCGATGACGAAGGCCGGTTTCAGGTGGACGTTTCGCCCAGCCCCGCCAAGGGATCCTTGGCGACCTTGCTCATCCAGCTAGGTGGGAGCGAAGACCTGAGTGGGACAATCGATGTGCCCGAGGACCTGACGAACGGCCTGCATGACCTAGGCGATCTGGTGATCGAAAAACCCCGGCTCTTTGTAGGCGGAAGAATCGCGGGTCGCGACGGATCCGTAATTTCCAATGCCAAGCTTGCCCTGCGGGCAAGGGCCGATGACGACCCGAATTCGTCATGGCGAACAAACCACCAGTTTCAGGAGTCCACCGATTCCGAGGGGCGCTTCGCCATCTATGAACCTAGTCCGGGCAAGCAGTTTCAACTCTCCACTGAAGCAAGCGGCTTTGCATCCACGTGGGTCGACTTCGAGGTAGGCACCAGCGATCTGATCTTAGAACTAGCCACGGAGGGCAAAGTGACTGGAGTCGTTCTACTCGACGAGGGAATCTCCATGGAACTGCTGAGCATTATGCTGCCGGAAGACCGAGACGCGGGGGAGCACCGCGCCTATAACAACTTCAACATCCAGCCCAAAGCGGACGGCAGCTTTGAGTTTGACAACCTGATAGCAGGCGAAGAGCGTTCGCTTCGTTTTAGTGCGAAGCGTCACTCCAAGGCTATTTACTCTGTAGAGAACGTAGTGGTCCTGGCCGGCGGTGTCACCGCCGACCCTCGCATCAACCCCCTTGACTTGCGCGGCAAGCTGTTCCAGCACGACATCGAGCTCGTTACACCGACAGGAGCCGGTCGATTGAATGGTTTCATTCGCTTCCGCGCAGCGGGTGCAGAGTCCATCGAAGCGAACCTGTGGCTGAACGAGTCCAACGTGAGTCTGTTGACGAGCACCAAGTCCATCGACATCTTCATCGAGGCCGCCGGGTATCGAAACACAGAGTTGACCGGGATCACTGGCGCCACACGCGTGGAATTGAAAAAGGCCATCGAGGTGACCTTGATCCTTCCCAGTGATGTCGAACTTCCGAAGCCACCCATCCATTTGAAGGCGACGTTGCTCCCCGACACCAAAGACGGGCAACCCAGTTTCAATGGCAATGCGTTCGATGAGCGCAGAATCATCACAACAATGGTTGGTTCCGCGGGTCTTCTGCGCGTGGCATGGCTCATGGAACAGCGCAGTGCATCCTCTAGCATGGGGCGGGAGGTGGTTCTCAAGGAAAAGCAACTCGTCGAGGTGCTCGACATGGAGGGCGAACAGCGGATCACCCTCAAGCTCACGCAGGAGCAAATGGACCAACTCGTGAAACAGATGGACTTGTGAGAGCCTTGGGCCGAGAGGGACTCTTGACCAGGCATCACTTTGCTAAGCTCTCACGCAGGCCCAAGCCCCACTGCCCATGATTGCTCTCCCGCTTCTACTCGTTTCCATTCTCTTTCTCCCGAGCCTTCCTCGGGAAGACGATGACGGCTGCCGTCGCTGTGATCATCGCGGCGTTGTCGCATGCACGGAGCACACCAAGGAAATTCTCGAACATGAAGCGGAAGTGCTTTTCTGTTCGGTAATTGCAGGCTGCGAACTCTGTTCTGGAGCGCTACTGATCCCCTGCAAGCACTGCGATGGCGGCCCGGACAACCACCTCATCCCCGAGCGCCAAGCGGAGGTTCTCGAGTGGATGAAAGAACAGCCCATGGCAGACTTTCTCGGGCGGCCCGTTCCGACCGTGGAATTGGAACGCTACGAATTGGTGATCGACACCGGGCCTCTCAAGCTAGGCAAGAAAACCATCGACGGGCATGTGATCATGCACCGCGTGGCAAGTGACGTGAAGGAGGTTGCGCGCCTGATCGGCGAACACTTCCTGATCAAGGGCAGCGAGGCTCGTGCGCTAGCAGACGAACGCGGGGAGAAGAACGTCTCTCGCGACTACGGCAACAAGATGCGCATGTGGATCTGGAACGACCCCAAGGATCATCAGAGGGTGATGGCGGAGTTCCTCGGGAGCAGCTCCACCGGAGATTTCAAACTACTTGGACGCGCGCCGGTATTCTCGGTTTGGACAGAGGAAGTCTTCAAG
>JBLIMI010000535.1:0-3318 GCA_047638655.1 Minisyncoccia bacterium
TTCTGGGTTGGTTTCGTGCTCGCCTGGATGATCCCCGCGCGCAACTTGATGTTGATGCGCCGCCAGAACTCTCAGTTGTCGCCCTCCACCGGTGACAACAAGATCTTGTCTGCCCCCCACAAGATCGATCTCGAGGGATCCCAGGAATCGGGCTCATAGCCTTCCTTCAGCACCTCAAAGACGGACCACAAGTCGTCATCGAAGGACACCACCCCCTCCTCATTGGAACGGAACTCCTTTCCATTTGCGGACCGGAAGAGAACCTGAGAAAGCAGCGCATCCGATTCCAAGTCGAGCACACGCAGTCGAAACTCAAGGCCGGGCTTCAGTTCGACACGTAGAGTGCGCTCCTCTCCCAATTGGCCGAGCGTTGTTGCAAGAGAAAAGGTCTGACCGCGGTAGCCCTCGCCATTGACATGCAGTCGACTGCCTTGCTGGACAGGAACTTCGAATTCTGATCTGGGTGCATAAGTTATGCCCCACTCATGGGTACCTGGGCCACGGTCGAAAGTCGTGCTTACTTCCTCGATGACTTGCTTCGTGACCGCATCGATGACTTCCAACCGAAAGCTCTGCTTGCGCGCTGCATCGACCCGGCGAAAAACAGCCTTCTTGTCGCCGTACTCCACACGCAGATGATCCGGCTCGAAGATGTCCCCCGCAGGATCAAGGTTGGCCCGGATGAGAATTGAATCGCACGCTGTCCCGTGGAGTTCGAAGACGCCCTGTCCGTTCGTGTTCACCTCTCGGTTCCAGGTCCGCGAGCCTTTTCGATGCTCCAAGACAATCATCCGATCAGTGAGGGGCTTGTCCTGTTCGTCCAAGACGAGGCCCCGAACCGCCAAGGGGAGGCTCTCTTCCAGTGTGATATCGAGCGCCAATCGTTGCCCTGGGAAGAGGTCCAACACCTCATAAGTGACGAAGGAGCCATTCATGCCGAGAACGTCTACCGCGGTCTTGCAGGGCGGCAACCCTTCAAAGCTGACGCGCCCCTCTTCGTCCGTGACTTGGGGGGCGCCACCCTCATAAGCCGCCTGGTCGGTACGAGGGTTGAACAAGACTTGCTCTCCCTTGGCGACCGTTCCGTCATGGCTCCACAGTCGCAAGTCGACGACCGCACCAGGCTTCAGGGCCAGCGACTCGAGAGGCAATAATTCGTCCCGCTGAATCGATCGAAACTCGCTGTAATGCCCCTCGCCGTCGGCTGCCCACAGGGAGAGCTCCGGCTTGAGTTCTTCCTCTCGGTATCCAAAGCGAACCATCCCTGCGGAGCGTTGGCACGTTCGCGTTCGAATGAAACTCCCCAGGCTCGCGAAGGACACTTCACACGTGTCCGCGCTATCCGAATGAAATCCCACGCGCACTTCCAGGAACTTGCCCGCACGAACGATTCGCAAATCGACTTCAAGCACCTGCCCGGATGTGGCAGCGCTGAAGTCAAAACTGTCTTCCACGAGCACCCATCCAAGAGCTCGGCCCGCTTCGTCTGCTACCGAGAACGTGTAGGTTCCGGGATGCACCGTGGCCAATTGAAAGTACCCCTCTGAGTCCGTGGTTTGCCGTTGTGAACCGTTGGGTCCCCAGACCCCGACCAGCATTTCGGCGTAGGGTAGACCGCCCTCCTCAAAGGCCACCCGGCCACGCAAGGCCGGGCTGCTGGTTTTGGATTCCAAGACCGGCGCAGCCGCGGAACTCTCCACCATCGTGCGCTCCAATTTCTCCGCAACGCTCAATACCCCAGAGTCGGCGTCCAAGGCTGGGCTCTGGACGAAGTCAGGAACGACAGATGGCCCAGGTCCCCCCCCCCAGACATGAAGAGCCAATAGGCGCCAAGGCCCAAGCTGATCAGACAAGCGCAAAGAAACCATGCAAATCGATTCATCACGGGAGCTTACCTCGGGCCGTCCCACTCGTTTCGGCTCTAGAAGGAAGAATTGCTCGAGAGGCAGGCCTGGGCCTTTGCTGATGCGGACCTGACCCGAATACGGTGCAAGGCCGGCGAGGAAGGCTGGATTTCGAGTCTCCCTGTTTCGCATGCTGTGAACATGTCGAACTTGTATCTAGAGACGGCCTTGGGAACCAAAGTGTCCTCCTGGTATCGGTACCTGGACTCCATTGAGCAACCCTGGATGCGCGCTGCACTTTACGTGGTTGGGGCCGTGTGCTTGGCGAAACTCGTGAGTTGGGTCGTCACTCGCACCATTCGGGCCCTTGCCGGCAGAACCGAGTCCACCCTGGATGACAGCGTCATCGACTCCCTGCACGGTCCCATATTGAAGTCGGTGGTACTTGCGGGAATGTATCTCGCCTGCACCGAACTCGACCCCTTAGACAAAGCACTTTGGGCTCACCAAACAATCCTGACCGTGGGCGTGCTTGTCTGGCTGCAAGCCTGTTTACGAACAGGCGTGTTGCCATTGAACCTCGGACTCTGCCGGTCTTCGACAACCTTGCCAAAGTCGGTTTCCTGGCGATCGCGGTTTACTTCGTGATTGAAGTCTGGGACTTGAATGCAGCGGGCTGGCTGGCATCCGCCGGGGTGGCTGGTATCGCCCTCGGCTTCGCGGCCAAAGACACACTGGCCAATCTCTTCGCCGGAGTCTTCATCATCGCTGACTCCCCTTACCAGGTCGGTGACTACATCGTGCTCGATTCCGGGTACCGCGGCAAAGTGCTTCACATCGGTTTGCGCTCCACGCGCATGCTGACCCGGGACGACGTGCACATCACGATCCCCAACTCGGTCATCGGCAATGCAGCGCTGGTCAACGAGACTGCGGGGGCGCCTCAGTACCGCTTGAAAGTCAAGGTGGGTGTTGCCTACGGCAGCGACGTGGATCAGGTGCGCGCCGCCCTGTTCAAGGTGGCCAAGGAGTCCAAGTTCATCCTTCAGGAGCCAGAACCCAAAGTACGCTTACGTAGCTTCGGCGATTTCGCCCTCGACTTCGAGTTGCAGGTCTGGATTCGCAATCCGGAGGTTCGCGGCCGCACTTACGACGAGCTCAATACGGCCATCTACAAGCTGTTTGCCAACGAAGGCATCGAGATCGCCTTCCCTCAACAGGACCTGCATTTGAGGTCGATCCCAGAAGATTGGATGCAGGCGGACTTGGGCAAAAGCGCCAAACCCTGATGCCGTGAGCACTCGCGCCCGCGCCAAGCAGCTTGTAAGAAAGCAGAGCCTCCTGCGGTAATAGAGAATTCGGTCCTACCCAGCCCAACAGCCTGGATGCCACTCGCGTAAGCGTGGCATCCAGTCCCTCACCGGCGACGACCGAATGCCTTCCGACATCACAAGTTCCGCCTTGCTCGCTTGCC
>JBLIMI010000536.1:0-3314 GCA_047638655.1 Minisyncoccia bacterium
GGACCGGGGAACTCTTCGTCGCTGAGGCCTAGCCGAGCCACCCGAAACGCTTGAGATCGATGGTCTGCGTGGGGCGGAATTCGACGCCTTCGGCCTTTAGTTTGGCGATCTGGCGACGCCCTGCCAGTGTCTTCGGCCCGCGGGAGATGCGGCCGCCTGTGCCAATCACCCGTTGCCACGGAAGGGAACTGCTGGACTCGAGTTCACGCATCAGTTTACCTACCAGGCGGGCGCGACCGGGGAGGCCCGCTTCGAGGGCCACCTGTCCGTAGGTGGCGACCTGGCCCGCTGGAATCGAATCCACCGTCGCGAGGATGCGTTGGGCGCCCTGGTTGCGGAGGGTCGTTCCGGGTTTGGGCTTTCGCGGGATGGGAGTCATTCGTCTCTCGGCCCCGGAAAGGGCGTTCTGGGCGGGTGGGTTCGAAAGTTCTGAAAGCAAGTGAACATTGTCGGGTGCTGGATCATCCTACTTGATGCTAGCGAAGGATCCCGCTGCGAGGGATCAACGGAGCTATGTTCCGCAAATCGCAAAGCACAGGGGCGCGCGCCCCGAGAATTGAGGCGGGGCTCCCGGGGGGGGATCCTCGCCTCTCCTTTTTGGGCCGCAGGCGATCGCCTGAACCGTCAATCCTCAAACGCCGGTCTGCACCATGGAGCCGGGCACGATGTCCTGGGCTCCGTCGGGCCAGCGCACCCAGCACTTGGTTCCGCCGTCGTAGTCGGGACCACGCAGCAAGAGTTGCGCAGGTTGGCCACGAACCTCACAGGGCTCGCCTTCGGATTCTGACGAGGCCCAGGCTTGGACGTACGGGTTGTGCTCCCGTTCCTCTCCAATGCTCGTGGGTTTGGAATGTCCGGGGTAGATCAGGGTCTCGTCGGGCAATCCGAGCAGGACGTTTCTTATGGAGTGCTGCAAGTCCTCGAATCCGGTGTTACCTGAACCACGGCTACCTCCCACCGAATGGAAAAAGAGCGTGTCTCCAGTGAACACGACCGTCTCGCTCTCGTGACTCACCAGCACCGCCACATGGCCAGCCGTATGACCCGGCAGGTGCAGGATTCGCACCCTCAATTCTTCCCAGGAGAAGCTCTCTCCGTCTTTGACCTCTCGATCAAAGCCACCGCAAGCGATGGCTTCTGCACAATGCCCAAAGACAGGGATGGAGTAGCGCTGCACGTACTCATCCCGATGGGCGATGTGATCCGGGTGGCGATGCGTGATGAACAGCGCCTGCGGCTTCCAATCAAAATTCACGATGGCTTCGTGAATGGTGTTCGTGGGTGTGCCCGCATCGATCAGTAGACAGGCGCCCCCGGGCCGGTCTCCAATCACGTATGAATTGGAGAGCGGGCCCGCGTCTTGGCTCGTGACGACTTTCAAAGTGGCGGCGTTACTTCGTGACCAGGAGGCCGGAATGACGCAGCAGGGCTTCCGTGCTCGGCTCGCGGCCGCGGAATTCCTTGAAGACGTCCATAGGTGCGCGGCTTCCACCGAGGGCGAGTACCGTAGCGGCGAAGCGTCGCCCTGTTTCCTGGATGGCTTGCTCGTTTTCGAGCCCGGCTTCTTCGAACGCCCCGAAGGCATCCGCCGAAAGCACCTCCGCCCACTTGTACGAGTAGTAGCCCGCCGAGTAGCCCCCAGCAAAGATGTGCGCGAAGCCGCAGAGTCGGCGATCTCCTTCGAAGCGCTCGCCGATGACCGTGTTGGCTGCGATGCGGTTTTCCACGTCCTCCAACGTTTCGCTACCAGCGGCGTCGAAGCGGTGATGCAGTTCTAGGTCGAGCATGCCAAAGTGCAACTGACGCAGGTTTTGGTTGCCTGAATGGAAGGTGCGTGCCGCACAGACCTTGTCGAAGAGATCTTTCGGCAGGGGTTCGCCAGTGTCCACGTGACCGGTCATGCCCATCAAGGTGGGCTCGTGGTAGCACCAGTTCTCCATGAACTGGCTGGGCAGTTCCACAGCGTCCCACTCCACGTTGCCAATTCCGGCCACCATGCCGTCTTCGACACGGGTCAACATGTGTTGCAAGGCGTGGCCGAATTCGTGGAAGAGGGTCTCCACTTCGCCAAAGGAAAGCTGCGCAGGCTTGCCGCCCACCGGAGGCGTGAAATTGCAAACGATGTAGGCCACGGGCAAACGCGGGGATCCGTCCTCGCCGGGGAAGAGCCGCGTGCGGCCCAGTCCATCGTTCATCCATGCGCCGCCGCGCTTGTCCTCCGTGCGCGCAAAGGGGTCGAGAAACAGGGAAGCCATGGGTGCGCCCTGGCCGTCTTTGAGCTGGAAGTAGATCACGTCCTCGTGCCAGCCAGCCTGGATGCCCGTAGTCTGTTCAACGGTCACTCCGAAGAGTCGCTGAATGAGCGAGAACAAACCGTCGAGCACCCTCGGCATGGGGAAGTACGGGCGCAGTTGCTCCTCCTCGAAGTCAAAGCGAGCCTCTCGCACTCGTTCCGTCCAGAATCCGCGGTCCCAGGGCTGGAGGCTGTCCGCTTCCGGCGCGCCCGCATCTCGGGCGGCTTGAATGAGTTCCTCGAGCTCCAACTTGGCAGCCGGGTGGGCCACGTGGCGGACTTCTTCCAGCAGCGCTTCCGCGCTCGCGACATCAGGGGCCATCTTGTTCGAGAGGCTCAGTTCAGCCCACGAGGCGAAGCCGAGGATGGTCGCGGCCTCGCGTCGGTTCTTGAGCAGGTCAAGAATGATCTGACTGTTGTCCAACTCTCCGGCGCTGGCGCGGGTGACGTTTGCCGTGAACAGTTGCTGTCGCAATTCTCGACGCTTGCTGTGCATCAAGAAGGGCTGGGCAGAGGGAAAGTCTAGAGTGATGCGCCAGGGGCCGTCTTCGGCCGTGGCGTTTTCGTCCGCGCTGGATTGGGCGGCGAGGGCCAGCAGGCTCGCGGGCAGGCCGTCCACTTGCTCCTTGTCCGTCAGGTCCATCGTGAAGGCCTTGGTCGCATCCATCAGGTGGTTGGCAAAGGAGGTCGATTGGTCGGCCATCTCCTGTTGCAACTGGTTGAAGCGTTGCTTGGCGTCTCCGTCAAGGCCCACTCCGGAGGTCTCCGCGTCGTGCAGAAGCGACTTGATGGAGCGTTGCTGGCCTTCCGAGAGCGTGGCCCACTCGTTTCCTTCCCGCAGGCTGCGCAGCTTGTCGTAGATCGGACGACTCTGACCTAGCTTCATGCTGAACTCGATCACGGCGGGCTGCATGGTTTCGTGGGCAGCGCGCAACTCCGGTGTGTTGCGTACGGCCATCATGTGACCTACAAGGCCCCAGACGAATCCCATGCGGTCTCCGAGACGCTCCAGTCCCAGCAC
>JBLIMI010000537.1:0-3309 GCA_047638655.1 Minisyncoccia bacterium
TGCAGGGGCGCCCCGTGCAAGTAAGCTTCCAGGTCATGCGCCATGGCCCCTGCGCTCGCGTAGCGATGCTGTGGCGACTTCGCCATGGCACAGCGGCAAATGTTGCGCAAGCCAACGGGCACCTCCGTGCCCACTGAATCCGGCTCCTCGTGATCGATCCGATGCGCCAGTTCCCGGCGATCGGCAGCTTCGAAGGGTTGGTGGAGAGTGAGAAAGTGATAAAGCGTTGAACCCAGCGAGTAGACGTCGGCTGCCACTCCCCAGTCATCTCCAGCCGCTTGTTCCGGAGAAGCGTAGGCCAACGTTCCGAGGAAGGCGCCTGTCACGGTCAGGGACTCGTCCCCGGTCCGGCTCGCCAAGCCAAAGTCCAACAACACCGCGCGGCCCGCGGGGGTGATCATGACATTGCCTGGCTTCACGTCCCGGTGCAACACGCCCCGTTCGTGGGCGTGTTCCAGCGCGCCGGCAAGCTGAATGAAAATTCTCGCCAACCAGCGGTGATAGGTCTCTTCCCAATGTTCCGTGCTCGGAGTCGAGGGCTCTTCTTGCTTGTCTTGCGTCACGATCGTTCGCAGCGCTTGCATCGTCGGAGGCAACTCTCCGGCGGCACGCAATTCCCGAAGCAGCTGCGAAGCCGAGGCGCCTTCCACGTAGGGCATGGCGTAGAACGGCGGATCAGATTCGAGATCCGCGGCCAGCACGGGAACAATGGACTCGTGATCAAGGGCTGCGAGGGCTCGCACTTCGCGCCGGAAACGCTCCGCCACGCTCTCCTCGGCAAAGCTCGTGCGCAAGACTTTAAGTGCCACCCAACGCCGGTCGACAGAGAGTTGGCGCGCCAAGAAAACGAGTCCCATCCCCCCTGCTCCAAGTCGCCGTTCGATTTCGAAGCCGCCAATGCGGTCACCAATCGATTGCAACATGCGCGCCCGCGCTGCCGGTAAAGGCAGCAAGCAATCGTCCAAGGCTTCCGACTCGGCCCAATCGATGTACTCATCGATGGCCGCTTCCAGTTCGGGCAAGTCAGATTGAGGATCAGCGTCCATAGCCCCGATCGATCAGCTTCTTCGCGAGCACTTCCCGTGCCCGCTCGTATCGTTTGCGAATCGTATTCTCACTCATGTCCAGTCGCCGAGACGCCTCCACGTAGCTCATCTCCTCGAGCCCGCAGAGTCGCACGATTTCGCGGTACTCGTCTGGCAACCGGTCCACCAACCCGCGCATCAACTCCTGGCTTTCGTGACGACTGACCGAGTGTTGGCTGACGCCCGCTTCCTTGCTCCCCACGGGAATCACCGAGATACCAGCGTGCCGCTGGAATTTCCGCGCCAGGTCTTTGATTCGACTGCCAGCCGTGCGCAACAGACGCGCTTTCAAGCGGCCCCGATCGATCCCTTCAGGCAATTCCGAAGGTCGTCCAAGAACCTCCAACAAGACTTCTTCCGCGAGATCCTCAGGCTCGCTCCAGCGCTTCGTCCCGGCTCCCATGTGGCGAGTCACGTACCCCACGACCTCCCCGCGAAAGGATCGGTACAGTTCCTCTAGGGCAGTCTGGTCCCCTTCCCGGGCTCGCTGAATCCAGTCTTCCTGCCAACCAGAAGGCTGGTGAAGCCATGGTTCCGAGTCCCCATTGGTCATGGGATCCATGGTAACCCTCGGCGGGATTCCTTGTCGTACACAAATCATGGACACAGCCTTCGCTTCACGGAGCGCACGCTCCAGCTCCTGGATGGTGGCCGATCGAGCTCAATACCTACGTCTCACGGCACTTTCTCCCATCCACCCTCCATGCGCTCGGCAGCTCACGATCCAGAAACCTTTCCCAAGAAACTTGCCGCGTGGCCTGTGCCCGGGGTGAAGAATGGGCTGAGAAAAACTCACCGTCACTCTTCCGCTGCCCGCCCCCGACCACGCGATGCCCCACCCGATTCTCAAAGTCATCACCAGCGACGGCTGCCAGGCCTACCTCATTGGTTGCCCGACCACCCGCGCCTGCCTGCTCGTCGATCCCAAGGTGGGGCAAGAGTCCAGTTACGTGGCCCTGATCAATCAGTACGGTCTCAAGCTCAGTGCCGTGCTCGACACACACACTCACGCGGATCACCTCTCTGCGTCGACCAAGTTCACGGGCCCCACTGTTCCGTTGCTGATGTCCTCCGCCACCGCGGTTCAGCGCGACATGCACCCGCTTGAGGACCAGCAAACCCTTGCCGTCGGCGAGCTCTCCTTCCGCGTCCTGCATGTCCCCGGCCACACGCCCGATTCCATCGCCCTCTATGGTCACGGCATGCTGATCTCCGGCGACAGTCTTTTCATCGGTGGGCTAGCCCGTGCGGACTTCATCGGTTCCGATCCGGCCCAACTCTTTGACTCCGTTCAGTCCCGCTTGATGACCTTGCCCCCCGAGACCTTGGTGTTCCCTGGTCATGGTTACAACGGGCTGCTCTTCAGCACCATCGAGTGCGAGCGTCAGCTCAACTCAACCCTCCTCCATGCATCGGGTTCCGCTTACGCCGAGTCTCTGGCTGCCACTCCCGGTGCGGGCAACTCCCCCGCCGTCAATGCCAACCTCGTCCTCAACCTGCAAGCCAACCCCGAACTCCCCGAGTCTCCGGGAGTCGCCGCCGCCTGTTGCGCCAGTCCCGGAGGTTCCGAAGGCTTCGACATCCCTGAAGCCGCACCTTCCGAGTCCATGGCGATTCACGCTGCACTCTCCGGTCCAGAGCAATGGATCGACGTCCGTGATCCTTTTGAGTTCCGCGCCGGTCGAATTCCTGGCACGTCCAGCATTCCACTTTCCGAACTAGGCTTCCACCTCGACGCCTTGCGCGGTCACGACCCCCTCTACATCTCTTGCCGCTCCGGCGCCCGTTCAATGACCGCCGCCAAAACCCTCCTACGACTCGGAGTCGCCACCAACCCGATCAACATCGGCGGCGGGATATTGGGCTGGCAATCGCAGGGAAACCCAATTGAAGGAGCGCAGGCGGTTTAGGGCCTGTTTGGAGGGGGCACGAGTCTTGGCGAACGGCGATGTTCGCCGCCGTATCGATTGATGACACTCGATGGCTCCTCCCGGAGTCTCGTTCTCTGTTGGAGCTACGGCAGCCAGAGGCCAGAGCAGCAGTCGTGAAGCTACTTTGTGATGACCCTGACGAGGCGAAGACCGTGGCGGTTGCCGGCGTACGACGGCGTGCTGCCGCTGCGATTCGCGGATCGCGCGTTGGAAGCCGCGTCGTCGAAGCTGCCACCGCGGTAGACACGAAGCGGAGAACCCTCATAAGGGTTAAGCGGGTCGAGAGCGGGACT
>JBLIMI010000538.1:0-3303 GCA_047638655.1 Minisyncoccia bacterium
CGAGCGTGAGCTCGGAAAAAGTGAACTGCCGCCCGTGCACGCCGGCGACACCGTCGAAGTGCATTACCTGATTCGCGAAGGCGAGAAGGAACGGATTCAAATCTTCGCCGGAACCGTCGTCTCTATTCAGGGCCGTGGCATCCGTCGCAACATCATCGTGCGACGCATCGTGCAAGGCGAAGGCGTAGAGCGCATCTTCCCCATGCACAGCCCGCGCGTGACCGACGTGGTCATCACCCGTCGTGGTGATGTGCGCCGCGCTAAGCTTTACTTCCTGCGGGATCGTATTGGTAAGGCCACCCGCGTCAAAGAGCTGCTCGGTGACAAGGTTCGCCGCGACCGCGAGGCCGAGAAAGTACGCCGCGCCGCGATCGCTGAAGCTGCGAAAGCCGCCAAAGCTGCTGAGTAAAGCCTGCTCGCCCCAGGCGCAGCCCACACTGGCCGCCCTCGGGCAACAATCATCACGCCAAGGTCCCCTTTCCCGGGGGCTTTGGCTGTGAGCCTTCTTAGACCAAACTTTTTCTGGCCCTCTGGCCTCCCCCCTACCCCCTTGAGCGCCCCAGGCGCACACCTCGATGGTTGACCACATCAGCCGCAAGATTTCGATCCTGCTGACCCTCCTCGCGATCTCCTTGATTGCCCTCCAGGCACTCGGATTCCGCATGGGACTCGACTTGGAGGGAGGCACGCGCCTCGTCTACAGCATCGATCTGGACCGCGCCCTCAAGGAAGGCTCCATTACCCAGACCCAGTACGAGAACCCGGACCTGCTCAAGCGTGAGTTGATCGGTATCTGGACCAAACGCATCGACCCCCAGGGTGTGAAGGGCGCTCGGGTGCGTACGGAAGGTAGCAACCGCATCGTGATCGAATTGCCGGGTAGCGCCACCGCCACCCGCAAAAAGGTCAGCGCCGGCTTGGCTTCCCCGATGGGTCCCGAGGACGTGGCTTTGTACCTAGACCTGGGTCCTGACCTGGATCCCAACGCAGCCACCACCCAAGGGGAAAAGGATCAAATCCTGATCGCCCGGGATAAGTTCCTGCTCGACTTCCCCGCCAGTGGTGGTTTGGTCTCGATCAACGGAGGCGAGCGCATTCGCTACGCCAAGCGCGTCGGCAACATGCTGCGTAGGCTCACACGTGGCGTGGATGAGACCCAGGCCACCGCCCACGAGATCTCCGATACGGTGCAACTCAAGGCTTCGGACCCGTGGCGCCAAAAGATCGAGAACACGGGCGACATGGCCTTCATGATCGCGGCCAACGACGCAGACCTGATCGACGGCGAAAACCGCGCCTTCAGCACGGACCTCAACGCCGAGCGCGCGGCCATGGAAACCTGGCTGGAAGAGAACCCGGGAATGGAGATTCGCGAGTACAACACGCTGCTCAGCAGTACTCGCCAAGGCCCGGTCACGCGCCTGCGCTGGCTCCCGAACTCAACGGACGATCCCACCATTGAACTCAAGGACCTTCTGGCTCCCCTGATCCTTGAATCGGACCCGGAGTGGCGCTTTGACGGTACGCACTTCCCCACCTTCTTCCCGAGCCAAGACCAACTGGGTCTTCCCGCGGTCGGCTTCACACCCACCCCGGAGAAGCAGTCCGCTTTCGGTGATTTCACCGAAGAGCACAAGGGCCAGCAGATGGCCATCGTCATCAACGGCGAGATCGTCACCTTCCCCAATATCAACGGACGCCTGGGTAACGGCGGCGTGATCGAAGGCGGTCGCGGTGGTTTCACCAGCGATGAGGTCAACGACCTTGTCAGCGTTTTGCGCTCTGGCTCCTTGCGCATTCGCCCCGACTTCGAAGCCCAAGAGACCGTGGGTGCCTCGCTCGGAAGCAGCTACGTGAAGCGTGGCTTCACCAGCGCCGCTCTTGGCCTGATGATGGTGCTCATCTTCATGCTCGTGTACTACCGCCGCTTGGGCGTGCTCGCGGGCATCAGCTTGATCTTCAACTTGATCCTGCTGCTGGGTGCCATGGCCTTCATTCGCGCCACCCTGACCCTACCCGGTGTGGCTGGTATCATCCTGACCGTCGGTATGGCTGTGGACGCCAACATTCTCATCTACGAGCGCATTCGAGAGGAAGCCTTGCGTGGTCGCAAGCCCATGCAGTCAGCTAAGGATGGTTTCAAGAACGCTGTGTCCACCATCGTAGACGCCAACGTAACCACGCTGATCACAGGCTTGATCCTCTACAAAGTCGGCTCCGGCCCTGTGCGCGGTTTCGCCACGACGCTTTGCATCGGAATCATCACTTCCATGATCTCAGCCCTCATGCTCACCCGCGTACTGGTGCACTTCTCCTTGGAAAGGGGCGTCGAGCGTTGGAACATGATGCGTTTGGTCACCGAGACCAAAATCCAGTTCATGGCCATCGCCAAGAAGACCAGCGCCATCTCCGTGGTACTGATTCTGCTCGGCTTGGGTTTGTTCTTTACTCTGCCCGACACCAAGAAGTTGTCCATCGACTTTCTGGGTGGAACGACGATGACCATTCGAACGGAGGACCCGCAAACCGTGGATCAGATCCGCGACATGCTCAAGCCCGGCAATAACGACCTCATCGCTGAGTCCAACACGTTTACCGATTCGGTGATCGTCAAGGCCATTAAGAGCACCAGCGTCGGCGATGACATGTACTTGGGCTTCCGTATCGAGTCGAAGAACAAAGATGCAGACCAAACTTCCATCCGCCAAGACGTGATGGATTACTTGGCCCCTGTCCTTCAGAAGGGCCCTGTGGATGCGATGGTCAATGGCACTGTAGCCTCCGGCCGTTTGTACTTCGAGTTCCCCCACGACACCGCAGAAATCGCAACCAGCTTGCTCGGCAGTGGAGTGAAAGACGCCAAAGTCGCCCTGGCCGAAGGCGCCGAAACCGTTTACACATTCGAAGGCCAGCTCGCCGGCCCGAAGAGTGCTAACGCACTCATGACAGACATCGAATCCACATTCGACGCTCTGAAAGATCAGTCCGGTGGCAACTTCAGCCTGTCCAGCCCGGTTTCCGGTCTGGAATCGGTGGGCGCCCAAATGGTCGACGAGCTGCGTGACAACGCACTGCTCGCCATCCTGCTCTCGCTCTTCGCGGCTGTCATGTACATCCGCGTTCGGTTCGCCGAGTACTCCTACGGCTTCGCTGCTGTTGTCGCTCTGCTGCACGACGTGTTCATCGCCCTTGGAGCCCTCTCCATCATGATGTACACCGGTTGGATCCAGGCTGAAATCAGCATGGCCATGATCGCAGCCTTCCTGACGATCATCGGCTACTCATTGAACGATACGATCGTTG
>JBLIMI010000539.1:0-3282 GCA_047638655.1 Minisyncoccia bacterium
ACCAGCGGGGCTTTGGGGTCGAGCCAAAACCCCGAGTGAACCCATGCCCGCAAGAAGGCCCATTCCCTGGCGAAGAATTCCAAGCGATAGGGACCGGCGGAGAGTTCCTTCTCCCAAGCGGCATTGCCGTCATAGCCCACTGCCCGATCGAGTACGCCATCGATCGACGTCTTGAAGCGACCATCCGAAGCGTAGGTGCCTTCGAACATCCCGTCTTCTCCGAACAGGCGGGCTTCTCCACTCAAGCTCAACCCGCCGCCGCTGATATGCTCGAAGCCGGAAGCCTGCCTTGCCTTCTTTACTTCTTCGGAAAGCGACCCATCGGGTTGAACGTCAAGTGTGGAGGCCATCACGGCTGCTCCTGGAAAGAAGGAAAGCGCAAGAGCGAGGGCCAGAGGGATCGAGAGCGGATCGCTGAATTTCATTGGAGGGCTCAAGTGTCGGGGGGGAGTGGATTTGAATCCTCATACCCTAAGCACCCCATGCGAAGACCATTCGAATGACAAGTAAGCCTTGAAGCTGCCTTCCTGGGATCGACGAATCGAGGGCGCAGTTGTTTTGTGAGTGAACAGTGGGGGATGTTGCTGAACCGGGGCTTTACACCAGCCTATTCCCTGCACGCCGGCCTGTGGATTATGCCCCGCGCGATTGACGTCCCTGATTCTATTCGGGAAGACCGCGATCGTGTCGTCGCTGGGAATCAATGGACTCTGTCATTCGTAGTCCGTCCTTTGGCCAGCCTCCATTCCTAGCAGGGACATCCATGCTCAATATCTCGCTTGTCGTTCTTCTCATTCCCCTCCTAGGTCCTGCGCTGCTCGACTCCAAGCGGGACGCAGGCTGGCGCTCCGACCTCGACTACTTAGTTACGGAGGCACGCCGAGTGCACGCCGGTTCCGAGCGGCCGGCCTTTTCGCCGCAATTTGAAGAGCGAGTCGGCGACCTGCAACTGGCGATCTCTGAGCTATCGGACGACCAGATCCTGGCCCAAATGCAGAAGCTGATTGCGATCCTGAGTGATGGACACTCTGCCGTGTACGGGGTCGGTCCCAACTCGCCGCTCGAGTTCGAGAGCCGGGTCCTCCCTCTCAAATTCTATTTGTTTCCAAGCGGACTCCACATCGTTGGTGGTAGCGGAGAATGGGTGGATCTAGCAGGGAGTCTTGCTTGGTTTTGGTGACTTGACTGCGGAGGAAGTGATGAAGCGTGTCTCCGAGTGCCGAGGAGTCGACAACGAAATGACGTGGACCTGGATGGGGCCCCAGTTCTACGTACGCAAGTTGGCTATGCTACGGAGTGTCGGGGTAGTGGATGAAGATGGCGCGGTCGGAGTCACTTTGGAGAGCCCGGAAGGTGAAGAGCAGACCCTCTTGATCGAGGCGGGAACCTTTTCACTCGAGAGAAAATTGCGCCCGTTTCCCCTGCGCCCGGAGGGCGTGCCGCTCTACCTATCCAGGATAGAGACCTTCTATTGGCTCGAGGCGATGCCGGACCAGGATGCAATCTACTTCCAATTCAACAAGGTCCGCAATGCACCCCAGGAGAGTATCCGAGAGTTCAGCGCGCGCCTGCGTACCTCGCTCTTGGATTCCGGTTCGACGAGGCTGATTATTGATGTGCGGCACAACAATGGCGGAAACAATTCACTCGTCCGCCCGCTCGTTCGGACACTGATCGAGTTTGAAATGCGTTCACCGGAACATCAAATCTTCGTCCTCAAGGGGAGAAATGCATTCTCAGCCGCACAGAACTTCATCAACCGGGTTGAGCGCTGGACTGACGCGACTTTCGTGGGAGAGGTAAGTTCGTCGAGCCCGAACTTCGTCGGAGAGGAGAATGAGTTCATGCTCCCATTCAGTCGCGTCCATGGGAGCCTCTCGAATCTATACTGGCAGGATTCGGATCCTTGGGACGATCGCCAATGGATCGAACCGGACCTCCCCGTTGTGTTGACCGCAGAGAACTACATCGATGGAGTCGACCCGGCGTTGGAACTCGTTCTGGATCAGGACTAGGCCTATGCTCCATCCTAGTCGGTGGGATTTGACGGCGTTGACGTTCCAATCACCCGCAACGAGATTGTGAGACAATTGGCTGATTCCGCCATCGCTCAGTGAGTCCGGGGCAAATTGAGGAAAGGCGAGGCAGCCACAGGCGCTGCAGCGTCGGGTACTTTCAATCGAAACCTCATTTCCGAAGCTTCCATGATCGTTTTGCGTCATTTCGAAAGACTCGCCTGCTCGCTCCTCGTCTTGTTTGCTTCGAGCGGAGATTCCAAGGCCGTCGTGCTTGTCGTTGATGCCGCTGGCGGGTCCGGGACGGATTTTGTCGCCATTCAACCGGCCGTCGATGCTGCCCAGCATGGGGATACGGTCCTGGTTGCTACGGGCTCCTACTTGGGATTTGGGATTCACGGTAAAGGCATCAGTGTCATTGCAGCCGCCGGCGCTCAGGTCAATTTGGTCAGCGATATCGCCGTGCGAACCCTCGTGTCGGATAGGCAGGTCAGTCTTGTTGGGTTGGATGTCACGCCCTTGATACCGGCCCAGCGCGGTCTTGTTGCCGCCAACAATGAGGGCCCTGTGTGGGTGGAGGATTGCCACCTGAACGGCAGTTGGGGAGCATGCCTTGGCAATGGATTCGAGGACGATGCTCAACCCGGGCTGCTCGCTGTCGACTGCGACGATCTCGTTCTCTTGCGTTGTGTCGTCTTCGGGGGTAACGGACTGGATTGGGGAGAGGACTCAAACACATTCCTCTCCTGGGGCCCCGGCTGGGGTGCAGCTGGCGCCGATGTTGTGCGCAGCCAAGTGTCTGTGTTGGGCGGTCGCTTGCGCGGCGGTTGGGGAGGGAGCAGCGACGATCGTGGCGCCAACAATGGTGGTCACGGGGTGCAGCTGAGTGATGACTCCACCTGCTTCGCTTTCCTTGAAGGCACGCGTTTGATTGGTGGAGGTGGAGGCTCCGGCGGTTGGTCCGGTGGCTTCGGCACCAATTGTGGCAACGGTGTTCACTGCATCTACGCACCGAGTCCGACGGCCGGGTACCTTCGCGACACGGTATTGGTCCCAGGTGTCGGCGGTCCGTCAGCGAGCAGTTCCTGCTCTGCGGGTGCGGACGGATAAGAGTTTGCACCTGCAGACCATCCGATCGTGAGCCTCAGTAGTTTGGCGCGAATCATGTTCATCGAGAGTCCCGTGGCCCAGGGTTCACCAGGGGACATGGTTTGGGCGCAAGTGGCCCTGGACCTAGATCCCGCTTACTTGCCCGCGATTGAAGGCC
>JBLIMI010000540.1:0-3270 GCA_047638655.1 Minisyncoccia bacterium
GCGGGCCCTGGCCACGATCGATGCGGATGAGATCAGCGCGGACCTGCACTTCCTTGCTTCGGACCTTTTACGTGGGCGCGACACCCCTTCCCCGGAACAGCGCATTGCGGCTCGCTTCATCGCCGCCCGACTGGGGCGCCTGGGATTCGTTCCCGGTGCCGAGGATGGTTGGTTCTGGGAGTATGAAATGCCGATGGCCTCCATCGACGGGGAAGCCTCGAGCCTCACGCTGACCCGGGAGCAAGAGTCAGTCCAATTGAAATTGGGTGAGGATTACGCGTTCACCACGTCGGGAATTTTGGACAGCGACGTGAGCGGTGCGTCCATCATCTACGGCGGAACGATGAGCGAAGCAGACCAAGAAGGACTCGACCTGGAAGGGCGCTGGGTCCTAGTGACCCGTTCCGAAGACGTGAGTTCCTGGGACATCTCCAGCGCTGTTCGGCATGCCAAGGGCTTAGGGGCTCTGGTCTTGCCCGGTGGCGATCTTTCGAACGCGGACATGGACAAGCGCGTGAAGGCCTACGGGGCCAGCGTGATTGAGGGCCGCATGCGGAGAGGGCGCTCGCGCGGCAAAACGCCGCCGACCTTGTATTTGACGGAGGCCGCAGGCAACGCGCTTCAACGCTTGGCTGGCGACGGAGAATGGAAGCCGGGGACGATTCTAGAAGTGGGCTGCCAAGAAGTGCGCAAGCGTCGTGAAGAGGCTACGGTTGGCCTCGAAAACGTCGTGGGCATTTGGCCCGGCAGCGACCCCACGCTCAAGAACGAATTGATCATCGTCTCGGCGCACTACGACCACGTGGGTGTGAGCGACAGTGGCGAAGTCTTCAATGGTGCCGACGACAATGGCTCCGGAACTTCAGCGGTGCTGGCGGTGGCGGAAGCGCTCTCGCGCTACGGCCCCATGCGTCGCAGTGTGATGCTCATGTGGGTTTCCGGCGAGGAGAAAGGCTTGCTCGGTTCGAGTGCTTGGACGAAGAATCCTTACTTGCCCGGGGACCTGCGACCGGTGCTCGACGTGAACATCGACATGGTGGGGCGCAACGACGCCAAGTCTCTCCTGATCACGCCCACCAAGGATCACAAGGCCTACAACGGTCTGACTCGACTGGCCGAGAGTTTCAGCGCGGAAGAGGGTTTTGATCCCCTGGGAAGCGCGGACGCCTATTGGAGCCGTTCGGACCATGCGAACTTCTACAAGAACCTCGATATCCCCGTGGCTTTTCTGTTCTCTGATGTCCACGAGGACTACCACCAGACCACGGATACCCCGGACAAGATCGACTACGACAAGGTGCGACGCGTGGCTCGCTTGGTGATGCGGATGCTCGATGGCCTCCAAGCGGATGAACTGGCCCTCTAATTGAGACCAAGTTTCAGCGCAGCTGAGGGGCAGTCCCAGCCCGTGAATTCTCGATTCGGGGGACCCCAGACGGGATTTGGGGTAGACCCGGCTGAATTTGTTGCCTACTCTTCGCCCTCGCGAATGGGCCTTCCGGCCCTGTCCCTCAAGGAGATTCCTGATGACCCATATTGTCGCCGAGCCCTGCGTCAAGTGTAAGTACACCGACTGTGTTGATGTCTGCCCCGTGGATTGTTTCCGCGAGGGGGAAAACACCCTCGTTATTGATCCAGACGAGTGCATCGACTGCGGAGCTTGCGTACCCGAATGTCCCACCGAAGCGATCTTCGCCGAGGAAGACCTCCCCGAGAAGTGGGAAGACTACGTCGACTACAACACTCGCATGTCAGCGGATTGGCCGGAGATCACCGACCAAAAAGATCCTCTCGACGACGCCGATGAGTGGAAAGCAGTAGAGGACAAGAAAGAACACCGCAACGAGACGTCCTTCTAGGGTCTTCTCGAGCGCAACGAGTTCGCTCGCTGTTCTTGCAATCACGCGGCGTTTTTGCAATCACACGCTGTTCTTGCAATCACACGGCGCCTCGTCACTTCGGTGGCGGGGCGCCGATGCATGCGTCCGGGCTGTCGCCTGCTCGGGAGCTAGCTCGGGCCGAGCAACTCGTAGAGGCAGACGGCGGCCGCCGCATTGATCGAGAGCGAGTCCACGCCGGCGGGCATGGGGATGGTATAGCTGCGATGCAAGCTGCGTTGAAACGCCTCGTCGAGCCCGAAGGCCTCGCTGCCGACACAGAGCGCGATGGGCCGCGAGGCGACCCGCAGGTTGCGGGCTTTGCGCAGGGGGCTGGACCCTTGAGAGACGGCACCACAGAGTTCGCATTCAGTTCCAAGGCTCTCGAGGAACGCAGCGCTGTTGGCGAAGTGCTGGATGGGAAGTCGAAAGATGCTCCCCATGGAAGTCCGCACGGCCTTCGGATGAAAAGGGTCGGTGGACCCTACGGAAACAAAGGCGCGAGCGCCGCTCGCCAGAGCGGTTCGGACGAGAGCACCGACGTTGCCCGGATCCGCCGCGTCGATGACCACCAGCAACCCAGGATGAAAAGCGGGCGCGGGCGCTTCGTTTGTCACCGGTTGTAGCAAGTCTTGGAGAGTGACCGGTGCCGGGTAGTCAGCCACGGCGAGGATCGAGCCAAAGGTTCGCCCCGCCACGAGTTCGGCTACGATGTCGTCCGTGCTGATGTGGAGCTTGACTCCTCGGGCTTGCAGCCCATCGACGAGCTTTCGTTCGCGCTGGTTCGTGGAGCGCGCAAAGCTCTCGGAACAAAGCGCCGCTTGCAGGGAAACCTCGGCGGCCAAGGCGCGCTCGACGAGTCGCGTTCCCTCCATGGAGAACGCATTCAACTCGTCTCGGCCACCTCGGCTCTGGAGTCGCCGCAATTCAGCGCTGAGGCGTGCTGTCTCGGCGCTCACGGTCTTGTGACTCTCTGCCCAGGCTTCTTCGGCTCGAAGCCCGAGCACGGCTTTCCATCGCTCTCTTTGACCACGAGGTGCGGTAGGCGGGCCGACTTGAAACCGAAGAAGCGGCAGCCATGGGGCATCTTCGGCTCGTAGGTGATGTAGGCGTGGCGGCAGGCGCGACAATCGGGTTCGACGTAGACCATTAGGGCCAAGCATTCCCGAGAGCTGGCAGAGGATCAAGCTCGGGCATCGACCTTGGGGCCCGGATCGGTGAGAATCTTTGCGTGGCAAGCAAACGAGACCAAGTCGACAACGCCCTGGAGGGGGGGATCCTCTCGCACAACCCCTTTGCCTCCCTGTTGGGTGGGAGCGGGGAGCTGGGAGAGGTCTCGACCCCCGGGAAGAGGCCGTCACCGGCCGAAAGGGCTGCCCCGGCAGCTGAGCCT
>JBLIMI010000541.1:0-3257 GCA_047638655.1 Minisyncoccia bacterium
CCGAAGTCCTCCAAGGGTCCACGCGCCTCAAGGCAGGCACCGCCACCAAGCTGGTGCTCAACTCCATCAGTACGCTCGTCATGGCGCGCTTGGGCAAAGTCCACGGCAATCGCATGATCGACGTGAACACGAACGGAAACGTCAAGCTGCTCGACCGCGGTAGGCGCTTGGTGGCGGAACTGGCCGAAGTCGACCGTGCCGCGGCCACTTTGGCCCTCGCAAGCGCCGAGGGTCACGTCAAGCTCGCCGTTCTGATGCTGCGCACGGGGCAAGACCTTGGAGACGCTAGAAACACGTTGCAACAAGCTGGCGGCCACCTGCGCCAAGCCCTCAAACAACAGGAACCCAGCCGGTGAAACACCTCCGCACGATACCGATACTCCTGGCTGCTCTCGTCAGTTGCGCCTCCTCCCCGGAGCGCGTCGCCTCGCTCGAATGTTGGGGCGAAATGCGCAACGTTCTGCGCGAGGGCAACACCGAAGGACGCGTACGAATCGAGGGAGTGGCTCGCCCGGGGACCTGGGGCGTGGGCGCCATGGAGGGACTGGAGGGAGAGATCACCATCTACGACGGCAACGTCGTGCTGGCCATCGTGGAGGATGAACAGCTCACCCTTCGTGAGGCGACCAAGCGCGACCAAGCAACCTTGCTCGTGCTCGCTACCGTGGACGAGTGGCGAGTGCTCGGCATTCCAGAAGTTCGTAACGCGAAGGATCTAGAGTACGCCCTGGCCCGGGCGCTGGAAGCCACGGGCTTTGATCCCTCCATTGATCCTGTACCGATTCGGATCGAGGCCGAGTTCCCGAGCATCGCTCTGCACGTGCTCGATCACTCGTGCCCCATCGCTAATCCGGAAGGCCCTCCCCCCTGGCGCTATTATGGCGAGAACGTCACGGGGACATTGGTTGGAATTTACGCCGAAGGGCAAGCTGGAACACTCACGCACCACGGCCAGAACTTCCATCTGCACGCGGTGATCCGCACCGAGGATGGAACGACAGTGTCGGGACACATGGATGAGGTCGCCCTCGGAACGGACGCCCAGTTGTTTTTGCCAGTGAGAGCACCCGAGCGCTAGCGAGCCATTCCACGCTCGAGAGGCAATGACAAGAATGGCGCACAAACGAGCATTGATGGTCCTCGGCTGCACATCCGACGCGGGCAAGAGCTTACTCGTGACGGCACTGGCAGCATGGTTTCGAAGGGAAGGCGTCCAAGTCGCACCGTTCAAGGGACAGAACATGTCCAACAACGCGCGAGTGGTCGAAGGCGGCGAGATCGGGGTGGCCCAATGGCTGCAAGCCCTGGCCGCAGGAGTCGAACCGCGAGTAAACATGAACCCAGTGCTGCTCAAACCGGAAGCGGACACCGGTGCCCAGGTGATCGTCAACGGCGTGGTGCGACCGGACTTGACGCACATGCCTTGGCGCGAGCGTCCACAACACTTGTGGCCCGCGATGCGAGATGCCTTCGACGACTTGCAAGGGTCCCACGACCTGGTGATTTTGGAAGGGGCCGGCAGCCCCGCGGAAACCAACCTACCGGACCTCGTCAACAACAGCATGATGGCCCACGCGGACGCCGCCGCGATCTTGGTGAGCGACATCGACCGCGGCGGTTCCTTCGCCCACCTGTACGGCACATGGGCCCTGGTTCCGCAAGCCACCCAGGAGCGCCTGCTCGGTTTCGTCCTCAACAAATTTCGCGGTGACCCGGGACTGCTCGAGCCCGCCCCTGAAGACTTGAGCCAGCGAACCGGCATGCAACACATGGGCACCATCCCCATGCTCTCACACCAGTTGCCCGATGAAGAAGGAGCCACGCTGCGCGGCCAGCCACCGGCGGACGCACTCCAAGTCGTGATTCCGCGCTTCCCCTACGGCTCCAATTTGGACGAGTTGCACTTGCTGGCCCATGCGGCCAGGATCCGTACAGCGACTGCACCCCAAGATCTGGAGGGGGCGGACTTAATTCTGCTTCCGGGGTCCAAACACGTGGCCGCGGACCTGGGTTGGCTTCGGGAACGAGGCCTTGCTGACGCGATCACCCGCCACAATCGCCAAGGCGTAGCGGTACTGGGGATCTGCGGAGGTTGCCAGATGCTCGGAGAGACCGTGAGCGATCCCTCTGCGGTGGAAGGTACGGGGACGGGCAACACCTCGGGAACTTTGCAAGGACTAGGGCTGCTGCCCATGACCACGATCATGGATGCGAGCAAAGTGGTGCGCAAACGCAAGGTCACGTTTGGCGGGCTGCCCGGGCGTTGGGCCCGGTTAGCAGGCGCTAGCGCCAGCGGTTATGAAATTCGTTACGGAGTCACCAACGCCAGGGATCAGGCCGTGGACTTTGGCGATGTGTTTGCCAACGACACCGTGCTCGCCACCCCAGTGCACGGCTTACTCGAGGACCCCGAGGTGCTCTACCGATTGTTTGGGCAACGCCCCGAACCCGTCTTGAATCGGGTCTTCAGTGAACTCGCTGATGCAGTGGCGGAACACATGGATACGGACGCGCTCCGCAGACTGGTGGAGGGCGCGTAAGCTCTACCGCAGCTCGCGCACGGCCCGCTGCAAACGCTCCCAATCGAAGGCCGGCCCGGGGTCAGTCTTGTTTTTTTGCACGTGGTAATGACCCAGGATGCCCGCGAAGGATTCCCATTCAGCCTCGTCCAGCACGTCACTCTTGACGGCACCATCCGCTCCCCGGGGAAAGCGCATGGGCAATCCCGGTAGCTCGCGGGTGAGCACGGCCAACAACCGACACAGCGTCTCGTATTGCTCATCGGTGAAGTCATACTGCAACAGCCGACTTCCATTGATACGGCCCTCGATCAAGCGCGGCCGGGCGGCGTAGCCTTCGAAGTTGCGGGTGCGCACGCCCCCGTCTCCATAGCGCTCGGGCAAGGTCAACCGCATGCCCTCTCGGCCCGGGGTGTACCACTCATCGAGCTGATGTAAATCCTTCGGCAAGCGAGCACCGATGTGCGCGATTTCGACGCCAATCGAACGGTCGTTGGAGCGCGTGGCGTGCCAGGCGGTGTCCCCCAAGTCCATGGTCTGGTAAAGCGTGCCATCAATGTCGAGCAAGAAGTGGACAGACAGCCCGCGCAGGTGGTGCAGGATGTCGAAGCACTTGCGGCTGGTCCCACAAACATCGTAATGCAACACGAACTGATCCAGCGCAGACCGGCGCCCACTACGGTAGCGCTCACCGCTGCCCTTGGTGACGTAGGGCGGATCGGTCCCGGGGCGGATGAA
>JBLIMI010000542.1:0-3249 GCA_047638655.1 Minisyncoccia bacterium
TTGAGAAGCCTACTCCACTTCCCAGTCGCCACTTTCCTGCTCGCCTCGCTCTGCATGGCCTCTCCCCAGGAGAACGCCGCTGCCGATTCGCCCTATACGGTGCTCAATGCCCGTTTTGTGACGAGCTCCATGGCGCGCTTCCCGGTCAAGATCGTTCAGGACCGCCTGGTCGTCACCTGCGACGTCTCGACCGCAGCGCGGCGTTTGCCCGCCAACCTGTTCATCGATTTCGAATCACCTTCGACCCTGGAGCTGCACAACAAAGCCGCACAGGGCTTGAAGTCGGAGAAACAAGACGGCTCGACGATTCCGATCACCGTGCATTTGCCTGGCCTAGAGTTCCAAGTGGAGCGCCGGCAGATCGGCGATGACGAGTACCTGGATCACTTCACCAAGTGGCACTCGATCGAGCTGGGCGAGGTTGCGGTCATCGGAACCCTGGGCGGTGCCCTGCTGGCAGATTTCCATGTCACTTTTGACCTGGCCGCTGGCGAGGTCATTCTCGAGCCGCGCTCACAGCTCGACCCAGAAGGCGTCACGCCCACCTTCGCCCAAAACACCACGGCGTTGGACATCAACATCAAGGACGGCATGGTTTGGATGCCGGTCACCTTGGGAGAAGGAGCCTCCGCGTCAAGCGGCGCCATGGCGCTCGGCTCTGGACGCTACGACTCCACTTTGGACGCGGACTTGGCCTCCCAGCTGGGGCACCATGCGGGAGATGTGGGACGGGTCGGACTCGCCGACTTTGATCTGAGCGAATACCTGGCCCTGCGTCCGGCCGAAGTTCGCTTCGTGCACCCCGACGGGGCCTTGGGCGTTACGGGGCTCGGCTTACTCGAACACTTTCGTGTCGAAGTCGATCGCACTAACCGCCGCCTGTTGCTCACCCCCACCAAACCGGCCAGCTTCCCCGATGCGGACTTGGCCTACTTCCAGGCCACCTGGGACGAGTGGGGCCCGCGCGAAGATGCCGAAGCGCTTGAAAGTTTCCTGATAGAATACCCTGAGGTGCGCCTGTCCGCGGAGGCGGCCACGGCCCTCTTGGAGACACGCTTGATTCAAGGCGCCGATACCGAGTCCGTGCAAAAAGCCTTGGACTGGGCCAGCGCCACTTCCCCTGAAGATCTACGCGCCACCGCCGCCCTCGAATGGATGGAGAGCTGCTCCGCGTTCGGCTACCCGGAGTACCTGATCCTGGCAGGCGAGCTTGGCATCAAATCCGGCCGCGACGATCGCTACCCCAACGCGGTGCACGAATTGCATGCCAAGGTGGGCGAAACCCAACTCGAATTGGGCCAGGGAAACGCCGCTTGGAAACACCTGCTCTCGGCTGCCTTCGGCATCCCCGAGGACGGGCGCGTCAACCTGGGCTTGGGGCGCTATTACGAAAGCCAAGCCGAGCAACTCGCACAAGCCGGTGACAACCAGCGTGCGCTCGGCCGCTACCGACGGGCCTTCTCACGCTTCGTGCAAGCCTCGATCAAACCCGACAGTGGACCCGCAGCCATCGAAGCCCTGGCACGGGTGCAAAAGCGAATGAGCGCCGCGGGCAGCTCCGAGAACAGCTTCTCGGTGGACCTCGTGGAACGCATGATCGCAGGCAAAGTGCGCAACTTTGGCTCCGCCACCAAGTTCAAAGCGACGGACGAAAACACCGGCACCAAAGTCGTGCTGGTGGAATTCTTCACCAACGCTTTCTACGGAACGGAGGAACGCGGGGGCGCCATCGGTGGTGCTTTGGCTCAAGAAGGATTGATGCAGCATTTCTCGGACAAGCATGTGGCCTTCCTTTCCTACCACCTGCCCGTCCCGGCCCTCGACCCGCTTACCAACGACTTGGCTTTGATCCGTGCTGAAGAACTCGGCATCAAGGACCCCAATGTCCAGGTTATCGACGCGATCGGCGGGCACCCCGGAGCGGGTAAATGGCGCGATGCGGAAAAAATCTACGACCGCACTCGCAAGGCCATTCTCGAACGACTCACCTCCGACGTCTCCGACGAGTTTGAACTCGACCTCACGGTGGAGTACATCGCTCCCGACGAAGAGAACCCTGCCGGGCGCATCTCCGGTTGGGTGGCCCTCGACGGTCCTGAATACCTGGACATGCACGTACACTGTGTGCTCGCCGAGCGCGGGGTTCTGTTCCCCGGCTCCAGCGGCGTGGTCGTGCACCGTATGGTGGCCCGCGCAGAATTGCTGGCCGAAGAGTCGGGAGATCAACACGGCGCTCTCTGGGTGCCCGATGCGGGTTCCATGGAGCTCACCTTCGATGTGGGTTTACACACCGTGCAAGCCAACAACGAAGCCTGCCTAGATCGATTGATGGAGGAAGGAGCGGGCACGGTTCGCAAACTCTCCATGGAGCTCGACCCCCGGCAATTGGTCGTGGTCGCCTTCGTCCGAGATGACGGTAGCGGTGAGATCCTGCAAGCGGTCGTCGTGGAACCCGATGGCCTCGAAGAGTTGCGCAAGCAAAGCGAATAGCCCCTGCCCCCATTCATAGCTTGAAAAAAGAACAAGACAGCGAACTTCGCGGGCACCTAAACTCGCTCAACGAACGTGGAACCAAGGAACTGCGCGCGGTACGGGTGTGCCGCGCCCTGAAGCCGGCATTCCCTCGCGCCCTACTTCTACTCTGGGTCATCCCCCTAGTCTTCCTAGTCGCTCGTTGGCTCACCCAAGCGAACGCGCTACCTGGCCCCTTTGCAGTCCTGTTCGCAACGGTTCTCGTGCCCGGTCTGTGGTTGGGAGTTCACGCCGCCGCGGCCGCCATGCGCTCCGTGAAAGCCACCGCCCCCTTAGCGGCCATCGACTCCCATTTGGAACTCGAAGATCGACTGGGTACCGCATCCGAATTCCTCGCTGATCCCGAACGCTCCTCGTTCCAAGAAGCAGCCGTGGAAGATGGTCTCGACGCAGCGCGCACGGCCGACGCAGGCGACTGGTCCTTGCCCAGGGCCAACTGGTTCTCCGCAAACCAAGCCTGGCCCTACGCCGCCGCCGCGTGCCTGTTCTTCATCTTGAACTTCTTCGTGGGCTCGCCGCTCGCCCCTTTGCCCAACGGCAACGGAGGCGCTGCCGACAACACCCTGGTCGCTGGCTTGGAGCACAGCCCTAAATCCAAGGATGCCCAAGCGCCTGGCAAAGAAGATGAGACGCCCTTGCCCGCCCCGGAAAAAGAACCCACAAAAAAAGAGGACAGCGCTCCCGCCAAGGAAAAAGAAAAGGCCGGCAAGCTCTCCA
>JBLIMI010000543.1:0-3247 GCA_047638655.1 Minisyncoccia bacterium
TGAGTGTCCGATTACCCGATCGAAAGGGTCAAGTGGGCCGGGAGTGTCCTGGTTTGGTGCTTTTGGCCGCCCTGGGTAGAGTTGGCGCGCCCATGGTCTCCCCTTGGCCTGGCTCCCTCATCCGGCATGATCCGTCTCGCCCTGCGCAATCCCTACCTCGTCGTGGTCGGGGGCCTAACTCTCTTCGTTTTGGGGTTCTTCTCTCTGCAACGGATAGCGGCTGACCAATTGCCCGTTTTCCGCACGCCGGCCGTGCAAATCGTCACGCTATATCCGGGAATGCCGCCGGAAGTGGTGGAACGCGACATCATGAGCCGTTTGCAGCGTTGGACGGGGCAGTCCGTGGGCATCGCCCACCAAGAAGCGAAGGCGATGTGCGGCGTGTGCATCGTCAAGGATTTCTTCAACGAGGACATCGACGACGCTACGGCCATGAGCCAGGTGACCTCGCTCGCCAGGTCGGCCATGTTCTATCTGCCGCCCGGCACCTTGCCGCCGATGGTGATGCCTTTTGATCCCACCGGATCACCACGGAACTCGATCATGTCAGAGCCAAGCGCAGGTTCAGGGAGAGCCAAACGGGCCAAACCCGATGAGGATGTGGGAGCGTGGCCCTCTTCGGGGAGTGATGTGGCCCACACTCGTGCTCCGGAGAGTGGCGCTCCCTGCTTATTCGTGAGAATTGCCTGGAAGAGAACTGTCTTGCCAACTGATGGGTCCCGAGTGGTTGCGTTTCGGCGACTGGATGCCTCGTTGGCTGCCTGGGCCGCTCTCTAGAGGCGAGTCGGCCTGCGGGGTCGTCCATCCCGCCTGCCGCCTCCAATTCCCAATCGGCCAGAGCTTCGCCGTGCACCGGGTTCACGGGTTGCAAAGGCACTCGGTTTGCATCCTGCGCGAGCAGGAACCAAGCGCTCACGGCGATGGTGAGCAGAGCGAGGAGGAGACCAATCCCTTTCATCGACTTGTGTTCTTGCGAGGAGGGTTGCGGAGGTGGATCAATGTACACCTGCGGGTCTTCCCTCTTTAGAGCGATGGTTTCTTCCAACTAGCGGCACCCACAAGTTTTGCACAGACAGATTTCCTTGAGGGTTGACGAAAGGGGAACAGCGGTGCAAGATCCCGCACATGGCGCAGAAGAGCGCTACCCCTCGATGCAAATCAAGAACACTCAACGCGCAGCCCTTAAACACAAGGGCAAATCGATCAAGAAACCGGGCCTGAGCTCCGGCGCGTGCTTATTTGGATAATCGTTCACCCGACATCGAGAACGAACCAACCGGCCGCCGGAGCTCATCGAGCCCCGACGGCCGGTTCCTTTTTGCTTTCACTTTTTCAGCATCCCAACCCATTCAAAAAATCATGTCAAACAGCACTCAAACCACCGCCCCTTGCCCCGAATGTGACGCACCCGTGACACGGGAAGAGGGCGTGCTCGAGAACGAAATCCTCCCTTGCGCCGATTGTGGCGCCGAATTGGAGGTGATGGCCCTCGAACCCTTCGCGGTCGCCCTCGCACCCGAAGTGGAAGAGGACTGGGGCGAGTAGCCCCTGCCGATTCAACCACCACCCCTTCAGAGAACGAACGGAGCCATCATGCAAATTGGAGTCTTACACGCACGCATTCGCCTGGAAGAGAAGTTGATCTTCGCCGAGCTAGAAAAGCGCGGCGTTGAGCTGAAACGCTTTCACATCGAGAAGGCCCCTCTGTGTCTAGACGCAAACGGCGATCGCGGAGAATGGGTGGGAGTGGACGCCATATTGGAGCGTTGCATCAGCCACTCGCGGGCGCTAGCGGCCCTGCGCGTTCTTGAAAGTTGGGACGTGACCTGTGTCAATCGCTTTCAGGTGGCTGAGGTCTGCGGGGACAAGATGGCGACCAATTTGGCCCTCTCGGAAGCGGGTGTTCCCGTGCCCAAGGCTCAAGTGGCCTTCACTCCAGAGTCAGCCCTGGAAGCCATTGAAACCCTTGGTTATCCGGCGATTTTGAAGCCGGCGGTTGGTTCCTGGGGGCGGCTTTTGGCACGGGTCAATGACCGTGAAGCAGCGGAAGCAATCCTCGAACACAAGGCGACTCTCGGGACCTATCACCACTCGATATTCTACGTGCAAGAGCACATCGACAAGCCTGGACGCGACCTGCGTGCCTTCGTTGCGGGAGACCGCGTGTTGTGTGCTATCGCCCGCTACTCGGATCATTGGATCACGAACACGGCCAAGGGCGGTCGTGTGGAGAACTACCCCGTCACGGACGAACTAAGGGAGATCTCCCTGGCGGCCGCGCGCGCAGTGGGGGGCGGCATTCTCGCGGTGGACCTCTTCGAGTCTGCACGGGGTCTCGTCGTCTGCGAAGTGAACTACACCATGGAGTTCAAGAACTCGATCGAGCCGACGGGCGTGAATTTGCCCGCTTGCATCGCCGACTACGTACTCGAGGTCGCAGAGGGCCGTGAAATCACACCCTACAATTCGACCGCGGACAGCACTCAGCGTATTCCCTCCGCTGGAGGTGCGTCATGATCCGGGCCAGCATCGTTGGGGGGTCAGGTTACGCGGGGGGCGAGCTTCTACGCTTGTTGCTCGCACACCCAGAGGTGGAGATCGTGCAGGTGACTTCGGAGCGCTCGAAGGGGCGCTTCGCGCACTCGGTGCATCCCAACTTGCGCGGGCATACGGGATTGAAGTTCACGAGCCCGGAGCAGATAGAGACTGTCGACGTCCTCTTCCTGGCTTTGCCCCATGGCGAAGCAGCGCGGCGCATCGATGAATTCGCCCGCTGCGCGGAACGCATCATCGATCTCTCGGCGGACTTTCGACTCGATGACGAAGAGATCTACGAGCGCTGGTACGGAGCGCCTCACGCCGCTCCCCAGTGGTTGTCGAAGTTTGTATATGGTTTGCCCGAGTTCTCACGGGAGCGGTTGCGCAATGCGCGCTACGCAAGTGGTGTGGGCTGCAATGCCACGGCGGTCAATCTATCGCTGTTGCCCCTCGCCCAACATGGACTGATCGAGAGTGCCGTGGTCGAGGTCAAGGTCGGGTCCTCCGAAGGCGGTGCGCGCTCCGGTGCGGCGTCCCATCACCCCGAAAGAGTGGGTTGCGTCAGGTCCTTTGCCCCGACAGGTCATCGCCACCAGGCGGAAATGGATTTGGTGCTCGGCGGCCCCACTCTTCACTTTTCCGCCACGGCTGTGGAGATGGTGCGCGGGGTGCTTTCCACCGCCCACGTCTTCTTGAACGAGGACATGGA
>JBLIMI010000544.1:0-3235 GCA_047638655.1 Minisyncoccia bacterium
GCCGCCAAGGATCGTCTTGTAGCGGAAGAAGGCGTTCTCGACGGTTCCTTGCCGATGGTAGCCCGACTGCTTCTTCCACTCCCTGCGTCCGAGCTTCTCCACCTTGCGAATCGTCCGGTCTCGTTCTGCCGACCGCGGTCCACGTCCAGTGACCGATGCCTTGGCAATCGCTGGAACAACAACACGAGCTCCCCTTGCTCCAGCCGCTTCGTAGAATCCAACGGCGTCGTACGCAGCGTCAGCAGTGACTCGATTCAACTTGCCCTTGGTCGCCTTGATAATCTTGATCCCAGTGGTCACGCGTGGTGTCCAAATATACGAACGTGAGCAAAGTTGTTCCGCTCAAGCAGCTTACGGACGTTCGGCGGTTCGATCTGAGGCCGCGAATCAGCGCAGAACGGAACGCGGCCAATACCGGGGCACACCTTTCCGTGGTGTCCACAAACCCGGACGACCTCGCTCGGTAACAAAGTTCGAGTCTCGCTCGGACTGGCATGACCCCCGAGAACGAGTCCACCGCCTATGAGAGTCCGGTGCTTCCTTCATCTGCTGTTACTACGCGGCACATTTCTCGATCTCCATTGATCCGTGATACCTCTCGGGCCTAGATCGCACAAGCACAAAGGCAACCGGGTGGACCTGGGCGATGAATATGTCCCTAAACTTCAGCTTCGTGGACGCCAACCCGGCCTGCATCGCTGGTGTGCGCACGACCTTCCCGAACTTCAGCGAACTGTGCGGTCGGCAGAAGTTGTAGTGGCAGCGGAGCAGTTCAAGGTGGTCATCGAGCGTCCGCTTCTTGCGGGCATGGCAAGGCGAGCGGCGGTGCAAGTACGCCGAGCCCTGGCGGATGGTCAGGTTCAATCGTTCGATGAATGCCGTGTTCAACTTGGTGGAATCCTCGGACGCTTCAATCGCATCTTCGAGCCGCCACTCGGAACCGATGATCAGCTTCTTCCCCACCTTCACGACTCGGTTCTACTTGATCTTCTTGATGACCTGGGCGTGCACGCAGCCGACTCCGAAAGTGAGTTGGATTGCACTGCCGTAGAACTTCATCCCGTCGCTTGTGATCAGCGGGAAGCCGGTCCACGTGCTGCTGTCGGCAATGCGGCGGATAAAGGACTTCGTGTTGCGCCATGTGCGCGGCCCGACGAGCGTTGCAGGCCAAAGTCGGGACCAAACCTCGATGCCAGCGTAGACCCACGTCTGCTGCTTGCGGTTGGCGAGGAACGTGTTGAGCTCGTCGAGTTGCAGCTCGGCCAGGTCGTAGCCACGGAGCTTAGTCGCGTTGAATTTTCGGGCAACGGCAGCGGCGAGTTCAAGCCAGCGACTGACCGTGTTCCACGAGAGCCCTTCGACACGCGCTATGGCTGCCTTGCTCACACCTTCGACGCTCAGTGCCGCCACGCGGTCGAACTGGCTCATGGGCCGTTGGAGCCGTTTGTAGGGAGTGCCTGTGGTAGCCCCGAAGGTCCCGCCGCAAGTCGTGCAACGATAGCGCCTCCGTCTCCCCCACTTCACTTTGGAGAAGCCGTGGAGGGCGATGTTGCCGTGGTCACGAATTCCATGGCGCTCGCACTCGGCATCCGGGCACGCCATTTGGACCGTCGGATTCCTCATCAGATTGGCTCCCTCATTGTCCCTGGAGTCTAAACTGGGCGTAACCCGTGGAGATGCCGGGGCTTAGGCGCGAGTCGTAACAGGCGGTTGAGGAAGCACCCTCTCTCGTGATTTCTCCCGCGCCCTAGTCTTCATGAAGAATGCAGGCTAGTCCCATAGCACCACCAGGTCCCCCTGGGCCAGAGTCCCGTCGCATCTGGGACAGGGGTGACTATCGGGCCACGGAGTTAGGTCGGTGCCTTCGCAATCTATGCAACGCCCGAGCTCCAACTCGTGGTCGAATCTTGTCTCCACCACCACGTCTGTCACCACCTTGCAGTGATTGCAGATCATCGTCTCGCAAACAACGTTGAAACCCTCGCTCCGGCCGCCGGAAACAACGGCTTCATACTTGCAAAGCGGGCATGTAAAGTTGAAGGATTGACCCATTGCGCTGGCGGTGACGGGCGGGTTGAGTGGTAGGGCGGCCTGAATCCTCTTGGCCCCGATTGAGCGCAAGAGGTTATTCTATTACCATCAAACCCAACAGCACTTTATGGACCCCCTGCCCCCCCGCCAGTGCTCGACAGCACTACTCCCGCGCACCAAATGAAGACCGCACAGGCTTCGGATTGGAAGAGAAAAGAACTCCCCCCCGAGAAATGTACTCTCAGCATTGGCCGGAGGTTCACACTCGCGGAAATGGAACAGGTGCGCCGCGGCTCCATCCCGGAACAGATGGAGGACAAGTGGTTTGTCTACTGGGAAAACAACACGCTCTACTTCCATCGCAGTTGGACAGGCATTTGCATCTACATTGCCCGATTTCATGAGGAGCGGGACGGCTACGTCATGCGCGACGCCGACGTGAACCGGGACCCGGAGCAGTACCAGACAACGTCCGACGATGAAGACTTGAGGCTGCTCTCTGTTTTGATCGATGTAGTCCTCCTCCGGCTTCCCCTAGAGCCACTCCCGGGAGAGGACATCGAGGACGCGGCTCTCAAGGCTTGGGCGCAATTAGGTCGGGCGAGTCACGGCAAGTATCCGGAGACCCCCCCGGACATCCAGCTTATTTCGGGGCCCGACGACGATTGACAGATGGGGCCTTCTTGCCCTGGATGGTAATGGTCATCCCCTAATACGCAGGGCGTTGGTGCAGAAAGCAATCTAGATCAACAAGCCCGTCGTGTCCAAAAACAGGATTGCGTGCAAAGGCGCTCTGCTTTGTCAGCTTGCGGTCGTTCGGCGGTTCGATTTGAGGCCGCGAATCAGCGCAGAACGGAACGCGGCCAGTGACTGGGCGCACCTCGTGGTGTCCAGAATCCCGAACGACGTCGCTCTGCACCATAGTTCGAGTCTCGCTCGGACCCCGAGCTATACGGCTGGCGAACCAATAGAACAGCTATACGGTCCAGGAGGCATGATTCGGGCATAGAGCGAAAGTTCGCAGAACCGTAAAGCTCGGGGAGCCACTTCTCTCTTCATGAGGGAACGCATAGCGCCGCTGGTTAAACATGGGCGTTTTTTCGTGTCGGGAGGGGTTCCGGGCAAGTCCCGAGGACTCCGGGGGTTAGGCCTGGGTCCCCCAGCAGGGCCCGGTCTCTGGATGCCAGGTAGAGAGCACGATCTC
>JBLIMI010000545.1:0-3235 GCA_047638655.1 Minisyncoccia bacterium
TGGGTTTGGAATTCAAACCCAGCGCCCGCTGTTCAATTTTATAGTTGCTTTAGTGCGCTAGAACGATCTCGCAGCCAGTACTCGTCTGTTTGAAGGATGCTTTCTCCATGCGATTGTTCTTCGTCATCCGGTAGTAGGTTCCTGGGTGGCCTTCCAGGGTCCCATCCTCGGAAGTGAACTTGGCCTTGTAGAAGGCGTCGACCGCTTCGAAGCCATCGGTGGAGCTGAACCAGACCGTAGGAGTGCCGAAGACCTCCTTCACATCCAGCACCTTGGCTTCCGGATAAGCGTAGCTCTGAAAGAACTCGTCGCTGGGAAGTTCCGTGATGCGGACGGTTTGAACGGTTTGACCCGTGAGCGGATTGAGCTCGTTGGTGATCTCGACCTGTGGAGCCTCGGTAATGACCTCGGGCTCATCTGAGGTCGTCTCGGGGTCCGAGCTCTCATCGCCGCCACAGGCCGGCAGGATGACGCTCAAAAGCAATAAGGGGGTGTAGCGGAACATAGCGTTTTGGGGGGGATAGGGCCTTCAAGGTACGAGCACACGTTCAATCCGGGTGCTCAAACCCAGCTCTTTGGAACTGGATCGACCAGCCATGCCAATTGGCTTGATCCTTCGAGCGCGACGATTTCACGGATTCCCTTCTCGTCAGGACTCGTTACCCTCTGCGCCTTCTCTTGCCCCCCAATAGCCAAATTAGCAATTCATCCCAAGCTGGACCGTCCAAAGTGAGCTTCGCCACCTTTGGTCTATCCAAAGAACTTCTGCGTGCGGTCGAGAGTGCCGGCTTCGTTGAGCCGCGCCCGATTCAGGCCAAAACCATTCCTAGTGTGTTGGAGGGGCGGGATGTCTTGGGCCTGGCCCAGACAGGAACGGGGAAAACGGCGGCATTCGGTCTGCCCATTCTCGAGGGCCTGATCCACGAACGCAGGGGGCGAACACGTGTCTTGATTCTCGCTCCGACGCGGGAGCTTGCCATGCAGATCGATGCGGAGATTCGGTTGCTGGGACAGCACACACCCATCACGACACTGACCATTTTTGGGGGTGTTGGCGCAGGCAAGCAAATTCGTGGTCTGAGCCAGCATCCGGACATTCTCGTGGCTTGTCCCGGGCGACTACTAGATCTATACGGTCAAGGTAAAGTGAACCTGAAAGAGATCGACACCCTCGTTCTCGACGAGGCGGATCACATGTTCCACATGGGGTTCTTGCCGGACATCAAGAAGATCCTGCGCGCTTTGCCGGCCCGTCGTCAAAACCTGCTCTTTTCCGCGACCATGCCGCGTGAAATCCGAGGTTTGACAGACAGTGTTCTGCAACGACCCATTGTCGTTGAATTGTCGCATTCAAAGCCTGGGGAGACGATTTCGCACGCGTTGTACCCCGTCGATAAGAGCCACAAGGCGGACCTACTGCAACACATTTTGCGTGACCGCAAATTTGAATCGGCAATCGTGTTCTTGCGCACCAAGCACCGCTGCAAGCGATTGGCGCAAATGTTGAGTCGCTCTGGATTGAGCGCCGTTGCGTTGCAGGGAAACATGAGCCAGGGCCAGCGGGTGCGAGCCATGGATGGCTTTCGAGCAGGTCACCACAAGATCCTTGTGGCCACCGACATTGCTGCCCGCGGGATTGATGTGGATCGGGTGTCGCTGGTGATCAATTTCGACATCCCGAATACGCCCGATGCCTACACGCACCGCATCGGCCGCACCGGGAGGGCGGAACGATCGGGGGAGGCATGTACATTCGTGACCTCCGAAGACTTCGACATGGTCAAGGAGATCGAGAAGCGTCTCGGCGAAAAAATTCCCCGGCACGAGATCAAGGGGTTCGGTGCCGAGTCGAGTGTCTCCAGCGAGTTTCCGGAGGGCCGCTCAGATGGTGGCCGATCCGGCCGACCCGGATCAGGGCAAGGAGGCCGTCGTGGCGGCGGAGGCCGTGGTCGAGGCCGTGGTGCAGGGCGACGAGGATCTACTCGTCAGGAATCGAGTTCCCAAGGCACGCAGAAAGCCCGGGACACGAGCCCGAAGCCCGAACAGAGCAGCGCTGGTTCCCCCGGGCATTCGGCGGCTTTTGGTTCCAACATCCCGCGTGCCTCCGAGGGGGGCTCGGAGCGGCGAATGGTTGGTGGCGGGCGTCCTCGCAGGGGGCGCGGTAGAGGCCGGGGCGCAGCAACTTCCCGGCGCCGCGGAAGTGGCAGCCGGCGCGGGCGCTAAGCAGACATTCACATCTCCTGATGTGCTTGCTCGCTCAAGGGTGGGCTTGCCGCACTCGATTCGGTCGAGAAGGGTCCATATCGGGCTGCGAAGGGGTCGATACCCGGAGATCCTCCCCCTTTCAATCTCGGCCCAATCGCCACCCTCTGCGCTCGATGTTGAGCCTGGGGTGAAGGCGTCCGGGGTCTCGATGTGAAGGCTCTCCCCCATGACATTCGACGCCCAAAATCACGAACGTGTGGATCGCTGGCTCGCCAACTTGGCGCGCGAGGCGAATCATGCGGTGATAGTGCAGGACTTGCTCGGGCGCATCGTTAGCTGGAACGAGGGAGCTTCGAAGATGTACGGGTACACGAACGAGGAGTCGTTCGAGATGCCGATCAACGCCCTGATTCCCAACGCAATGCGCGAGGGGCACCGTGACCGAATCGAACAAACCCTGCGACACGGCTACACTGAACCGTTCGAGACGACGCGGCGTACACGAACTGGGGAAATACTCGACGTCTTCGTGGAAATCACCCTCTTGCGTGACAAGTCCGGTCAACCCGAGAGCGTTGCCACGGTCGAACGTGACATCTCGCAGCAACGTTTGCACGAGGGCCAGATCCAGAAGATGGAGGAGCGTGCCACCGAGCTCAACGAGGCCGCGGAGGTGCTGCTCTACGAACTCAACGAAGCGAGCACAGAGGTGGAGCGTAAGGAGGGCCTGATCAACGGCATCCTGGAAGGTGCGGCGGATGGCATCATTACCTTTGATCCCGCTGGCCGGATCGACACATGCAACAACTCCGCCAATCGAATCTTTGGCTACTCTGCTGGTGAGACCATCGGGATGGAGGTCGGTGCTCTGATTCCCGCTGAGGGCTTGGGCAGTCCGCTCGGTGCACTGCAAGGACCGATCGATGGACTGCTCGCCGAGTCGGGTCCTGCGATGGATGCCCTTGAGGCGACAGGCTGGCGTTCCAGTGGCGAGAGCTTCCCCTTGACCTACTCCGTGAGTGAGTTGAAG
>JBLIMI010000546.1:0-3226 GCA_047638655.1 Minisyncoccia bacterium
TCGTGGCGCACGAGCGAGGGCAACGGGTGCGTGTCTCGGGTCACCGCGAATTGCTCGTGCTGGCACAGAAGGAACTCTCCCAAGGACACGTGTGGCGCGCCGCTGCACGTCTCGTTGGTTGGATTCAAGCTTCCCCTCCGGGGGCCATCGAAGAAGGCGACGCCCAGCTTCTGGCAGCGGAATTCAAGGCCGACCGCATGGGGCCTTTGTTGAATCTCATGCCCGCACGCGAGACGCGCACGATGTTGCGACGACTCGATCACACCTTGCAAGACCCCGTGGCCGCCATGCGTCACTGGCGTGAGCTACAAAGGCTCAAGCGCAAGGACCCGATCATTTGCATCCACCGCATTGGGGCCGAGTTCGCCTGGGACGAGGACGATGAGACGCCCTCCATGCGCGAGTTGCTCGACATCGCCAAGGACATCCGTGAGACGGGGCATCCGGGCCGAGCAGGAGCGTTCCTGCGCATGGCGGCCAGCCGAGAGCCGGAAAACCCGAGCGCACGAATCGACATTGGTCTCGGCATGCTGAGCGCCGGCATGATCGAAGAGGGTGCGGCATGGATTCTCGAAGCAGCCCAGACGCTCGTGGTCACAGGACAAGCAAGCAAGGCCATTCCTGCCCTGCGAGCCTTGCTCGAAGCGGATCCGAGCATTCGAGAAGCGCGCCGCATGTTGGGCCGCCTCAAGCACCTGACCGTTCGGCGACAACTGATCCGCAAGAACTCCATGGTGGGTTTGGGCATCGCTCTGCTCGTGGGAGGCATGGGCTGGGTGCGGCTCTCGATGGAAGAGAATCGTGAGCTCAAGATGACCGAGATCGCGAACCTGATCGAGTCACCAACGCAAGCCAAGCAACTGCTCGAAGAGTACTTCCCCGCGGATGAATCACCGCGCGTCACGCACTTGCGAGAGATGATCATTTCACGCCAGGTGTTCCGCGACTCCGAATTGCGCAACACTTGGCAGGGACGCTACAAGGAAGCTGTCCTCAGCTGCTCCTTGGGCGATCCGCTCGAGGGCTTGAAATTGGCCCTAAGCTTGCCCCGGCCGCCGAAGCTGGAGACCATGAACGAACCCTGGCCGCTGATTCCGGACCTCTTCAATGGTCTCGCGGTTCACCTCGAAAACCGACACGGAGCTTTCGGCGAGCTTGAGCTCGACGGACAGGATCAAGTGGAACAAGAACGGGCTTTGAAGCTCACCACCGACTCGGTGCTCGAGCACCTGGCCGTTGCCGGCGAAGGCCGGGACTGTGGTGAACTGGCCGATCGACTGCAACTCATCTCCGACGACATCGTGCAGCGCATCAAGGACCGCTCCGAGCAGTTGGAGGCACGGGCGCAATCCAACTTGCGCTCCAAACAAGACCTGATGCTGGCCGCTGCACGATCCCATGATCAGGCCGGTGATTACGCCCGCTCTTTGCATGTCTACGGTCGCTTGATCGAGACCGACGACACGGGACGTTTGCAGGAGATCTTCGCTGAAGAACTAGGCGTGGTCAGCAAGCGTAACTCGGCCTTAGAGGGAGCTCGTGATATGGCCAGCCAGGGCCAACACGAGGCCGCCTTGGTGCTTCTCGCCGAAGCTTTCGAGGACACGGCGCAACATAGCTTGCCATGGACCCTCGAAGTCTTCCCCAAAGGCGCCTTGGTGCAACTCTCCGATGGCAGTTCGCGACCCGCGCCTTTCATTTACGAGAGCCGCAACGGTGAGACTGTCGAGTTCCTGGTGGAATTCCCCGGACACACTCCGCAGACCATCTCGATCGATCGCCCCCAGGACGTGAGTGTTTGGCTCTCCAAGATCCCTGAACGCTCCTGGACTGCCGGTGGTCGAGTGGACGCCATGCCTGTCAACGTGGGCAACGATCAAGTGGTCTGCGATCGTACAGGGCACCTGGCTCGCATCGGCAGTGACGGAAAAATACTCTGGGAAATGCAACTGCTCTCACTCGGAGGAATCGGGCGCGCGCCGGTCTCCTTGCCAGAACGACCCGGCCAATTGTTGCTAGTGACGGAGGACGGTGAGGCCTGGTTGATCGACGCCGAAACCGGCGAGCGCGAAGGCCCCTGGAGCCTGGGCTCCGGGCCCATCCAGGGTCCCGCCCCCAGCACCGACGGTGTTTTGGCGCGCCTCAAGGATGGCCGCCTGATGCACTGGTCGAACCGACTACGCCCCGAGGAAATTTCCACCGGAGTCATCGCCGATGAGGACCACCTCGGAACCCGCGGGGGAGCCGTGGTCTTGCGCCGGGCAGAGGCCGGCACACACTTCCTCGATAGCCCCTGGAACCAGTGGCGCGTGGAACTCACCAACGAGCTTTACCGGGTCTCCCACCTCGATGACCCCGACAACGGGTTCACGGTCTTGCGCGACGGAGATTGGAGCTTCTTTGCCTGGGAAGCCCCCACCAAGGCATTGCCCCAGGGCAGGCTCTGGATTTCGGACGGCGGAGGCCTGTCCGCCTACTTGCCTTAGGGGATCCCTGTCCGCCTACTTGCCTTAGGGGATCCCTGTCCGCGTCCTGGCCCTGGATATCCCTGTCCCCGTACTTGCCCGAGGGATTACAGAACAGCGAAATTTTGACGGGCCGCTGGCCTCCACCGCTTGGACGGGGGCCGGCGGCTTCGTACCTTAGGGTGGCCTATCATGCTGCGCTCCCCCCTCCTCTTTCTCGGCCTCTGCGCCGGCTGTGAATCCGCCTCCTCCGGCCGGATCGAGGAAGCGTCGGTCGCCCACACCCCCGTCCAGAAACGGCCCCCCGGTCCCCAGCAAAACCTCCCCGAGCGCTGGGACAGCATGGCGCCCTGGGACTTCGAACAAGCCCTGGCAGGTCTCACCACGGGCACCTGGAGCGCACCCCATATCGAATTCTTGGGAGCCAAACTCGAAGCTCCCGGTTCGGTCTCCATTCGAGCCGCCGTGCTGCTCGCCCACGGGGATCAAGCTGCGGGTGAATGCATGCTGACGCACCTCGAGCGCAGAAGGGAGGAGCCAGAGCGCAGCGGGGACGCGGCCGAGATCATCGCCGCCGCAGGGTTGGTCGCGATCGCCGAGCAGCAATCCGCGCCGAACCTCTTTCGCGATCGCTTACGAGACTTGGCCATCGGCCAAGTCCCCCACCCGGACCTCGAGATTCGTGTGGAGTGCGCCGTGAGCGCGCTCGATCTCGGTGAACGCGCTGTCGTGCCTTTCCTGCTGCGCGTGCTACACGCGGG
>JBLIMI010000547.1:0-3219 GCA_047638655.1 Minisyncoccia bacterium
ATTCCACCCCAAATCCTGCGGCCGATTGGGTTGGGTACCCCATGCCCAATCCCGAGTCTTCTACCGAACCAAGGCTTGCAACGATGCTTGCGGTAAGAGCTCGCTCTCCCATGGATAGCATGATGAGTGAACTCACCAGATTGCGCCGGGAGTAGCCCCGGATCTGGACTCCGAAAGCGTTGTGCGCCACCCGAGGTGGGAACAAATCCCTCCAAGGGTGACTCGTTAGCAACCTGCACATTCGACTAGGGCCCTCCAAACACACTGGAGACAAGGTTCCCCGCACTGCGCACCTACAGGTCCCTCGACCGGAGACGGAGCCATGAAGAACATGGGAAGGAGCCTGCGACGCTCCCGTAAAACGGGACTGCACACCACACTCTTTGTCGTCCTCAGCACAAGCGCGGCAGCCAACACGCGTTGGCATGTGGATGCTTCATCACCGCCAGGCCAAGATGGCCTGGGTTGGTCGAGCGCGTTCCATACAACGGACGAAGCCCTGACCCAGGCCCACTTTGGAGATGAGATTTGGGTCAAAGCAGGGCGTTACTTCCCGTCCACTCTTACCGACAGCAATGATCCGCGGACGGCCAGCCTCTCGATCCCGGTTGGCGTTTCGTTCTACGGAGGTTTCAACGGAACCGAAGCCACCCTAGCGCAGAGGGCAGGGCTCTACGATCAGACCATTCTCTCTGGCGATCTGGGTCTGTCAGGAGACAGTTCTGACAATGCTTACCACGTGGTCAAAGCCGTTTTCTTGGGGGGTACACCTGCCAAGCCCACGATCCTAGATGGCTTCACGATTCGAGACGGTAACGCAAACGCACCAGGACATTCCGGTGGTGGCGGTGTCTACATGTTCAATGCCGGCTTGCTCATGAGCAACTGCACCTTGCGAGACAACATGGCGGTCCATGGTGCGGGACTCCACGCACAACCTGCGCTGGCCTACGTGAGTTGGTGCAAGTTCGTCGACAACCATGCCTCCGGTAACGGGGGCGCCATTTGGGGTCGAGCGATCAATTTCAAACTTTCCCATTCGACACTCCATGGGAACACCGCAGACAAGGGAGGGGCACTCCATTTCTCGTCAATCTTTGATGACTCGGCCGGCCATCTCCCCGTTGTCTTGGTGCACAACTCCCTGCTTCACGACAACAGTGCATCGGAAGGAGGTGGAGCATCCTGGGCATCCAGCGGTGCACCAATTCCATCCAGGCTCTCGTACTACAACAGCATCGTCTGGCACAACAGCGCACCTCTGGACCCCAACTTCGCGGGCCGCAACCTGGTCTACGCCAGCAACATCGAAAACGGCGTCCACTACGGTTCTCGCAACATCTCCCCCCCCCCCCACTTTCGCAATGGCCCCGGCCGCGACCTACGCCTCGCCAGTAACGCGCCATCGATTGACAGCGGAGCCGATGCCCTCGTTCCACCAGACTTCTTGGACTTGAACGAAAACGGTGTCTGGCAAGAGGCTCAAGCGTTCGACCTGGATCACAACCCGAGATTCACTAGCGAACTCAACACGCCAGGCGTGCCCCACATTGTGAACATGGGCGCCTACGAGTATTGATGTACAGCAGGAGGGGAGGCCCGCCAAAAGGCTCCCCTCAATACCTGCTAAAAGCATCTCTGTCGAGAGAGGCTTCCTGGTTCGCGGAAAGCCCAACCGCCAGACCCAGGGCGGTGAGCGACACCAGCAGGGAAGACCCGCCTGTAGAGATCAGCGGGAGAGTCAAACCGGTCATAGGCAGGAGCCCTAGATTCACCGCGGTGTGAACCCCAACGTGGGCTGCGAAGTAGATGGCGACACCCCCTACCACCAGGCGCGTAAATCGATCACGCACTTCCGATGCGCCGATCATGAGCAACACGACCAATAGTCCGTACAACAAGAGCACTGCGCTGGCGCCCACGAACCCGGTCTCACCGGCGATCACGGCGAAGACAGAATCGGATTCGCGCTCGGGCAGGATCCCTGCTTCGTTCGCAATACCCCGGCCCAAACCGCGGCCCCGCCAATGCCCCTCACCAATCGACATGCGCGCGTGATAGGGGTGAAAACCCGGTCCCTCCCTCCCATCGATTAGGGCGCTCGCCTCAATGGACTCCGCCCATGTATCGATGCGTTCCAATTGGTAGTCCTTGACCCCCACCTCGTACTGCCAGACCCCTGCTCCCACGACGAGGCCCATGCCCACCAGAAGACTTAGGAGCCAACCATTCGCGCCAGCCAGGTACAACATCCCCAGAGTCACCGGCACGATGGTCATGGCAGTTCCCAAGTCCGGCTGCAAGGTCACGAGCCCCATGGGAATCAATGCCAGTAAGGTGGGACCAAACCAATCCTCCAGAGTGCTCAAGCGATTCCGGCAGAGAACCCTCGCAAGGATCAAGATGATCGCCATTTTCGCGAACTCCGATGGCTGAATGTCGAAGACCGGAGTCTCGATCCAGCGCCTGGCGTTGTTGCGTTCATCGCCAATGAATGGCACGGCAAGGAGCAGGACCAAGCAACCGAGGTAGAGTTTCCAGGCATTCCGCCGCAACCAACTTGGGCGCACGAGCATGCCGGCAATCAGGCACGGGCTGGCCACGATCAGCTTCTTGATGTGACCGTCGAGGCGGATCCTACCGCTTCGATCATGGAACGAGTCCGCTTCCGCCATTTCCGCAAGGAACAACAGCCCGACACCTACCAAGACGAAGCCAACAAAGAGGGTGTGCCATCCCATCTCTTGCCAACGGACCCAATGCGTGGATAGAGCACTACGCACGGGGGAGAATCCACTGGGCCGACGCATGGCACCTCGAAGGCTCATCGAATCGCTCCCTGCATGTACGCTTGCACTTCAGGCGACTTCAAGAATTGCGCGGCCAGATAAACCGATGAGTGGCTCGATGTGACTCCGATATCGTGGCAATAGACCACGAGCACGTTGGTCGGATTCTCGGCGGGGAAGAAACTCACGAACCATGTGTGCTTGCGCATTTGGGGCTTGAGGCCTGGCGGAAGCTCGAGTTGAGCGAGATAGGCACTCGTCATCGGACGAAAGTCAGCGCTGCCCGTTTTGCCCGCGACTTGAAATCCCAGCTTGTCGGCGCCGAGCCCTTTGCCCTTGGCGCTCCCCACGGTCACTACGCCGCACATGCCTTCGCGAACTCTTTCAAGCGCCCAGTCGGGAAGCTCGATCCTCTCCGAGTTCGCAGCAG
>JBLIMI010000548.1:0-3213 GCA_047638655.1 Minisyncoccia bacterium
CTCCGGGACCCGGCTCCTGGCTGCAGGAAAGCAAGCCCAGGGGCAGAGTGACGAGAAGCAATGTCAATCGAGAGTGGCGGGAAACATGCATGGAGAGGTTCAACAAAGTCCTGTTACCAAGGTTGGGGACATGGCCAAAAGCGTGTGAAAGAGTACCCCATCTGTCGAGGCGAAGGCTCCCGGCGGCTACCAGTCATGGCCAAAAGCCAGCGAAACAAGCCCCCGTACAATCGCTTAGGCTCCCATGAAGGTCACGAGAGCTGCACCTAGCATGCCGAGGGCGAGCCCCACCAATCTTCGGGGAGTGACCGGCTCATGCAAAAGCAGCACGGCCAGCAAGAACGTAAAGAGGGTGGCTGTCTGTCCAAGCGCAGCGGCAACGGAAGCGTCTGCATACTTGTAGCCGGCCATCCAGAGCAGAAGCGAAATGCAACTTCCGATCACAACCGGCGGCATCATCAAGCGCCAGGCGGCCCGCGTCTTGAGCACGGCCAAGCCGCGGTTCTGGGGGCTGGCGAGAACGGCAATCAGAATCGTCCCGAGCAATCCGCCCACCATTCGCCAATGGGTGCTCCAAATCAGAGGCCAGTCCCCGAGGAAAGGTTTGACCATCACAATCGAAACGGCCTGACACAGGCACGCTGCCACTCCCCAGAGAATCCCCGCCATCAGAGGCTCGTTGGGGTCGGCGCTCTTCGTCAAGCCAACCATCAACACCGCACTCAGGATCAACGCCACTCCAACGAATTGCATGGCGCTCAAGTGTTCACCCAGAAAGATCGCGCTTAGCAAGATGATGGGCGGCGAATAGGCGGTGTTCACAATCGCCTGGCGTCCAGCACCAAGGCGGTTGAGGCACATCAAAAAGAACAAGTCGGCGAGTCCAACCCCAAGCAGCCCGCTGACGATCAGAATTCCATACTGCCAGGGCTCAACCGACTCCGGCGGTCCGTCACCAAACACCAACAGCGCCAGGCCAAAGAACAGGGTAGCCACCAAGGCCTTGGCCAGGTTGAGGGCCACGGGCTTGACCTGCTCGCCAGTTTTTCGAAACAGAATGACGGCGAAGGACCAGGCCACGGGCGAGAGCAAGGCACAGACCTCCCCCAGGTACTTGAAGTTCTCCATGAATCAGGCGGCAGCTCTAGCTCGTCAATTCCGACCGAACAGCCTCAATTTTGTCTTCGATGCCCTGTTCCTTATCCGTCCTGGATCCAAGCCGAATGGTCGTCGAAATTCGAGCAGAGCCGTCCGCATGAAGCTCTTCGTGGATGCGTTTGAGCGCTGAAAAAATGGTGTCGTAGTCGCCCTCGATGTTTGTCCCGTAGCCATGCAACAGCACCGGCAAGCCCGTCTCGACCAGGATTTGGTGCGCGCGGGCAACCTCCTCACGAACGCTCGTGCGCCCCGTATTCGGGACGACACAGATATCTGCAATGACCTTCATGGAGTACAGGATAGCCACGTATGGCTCCCAGGTCTTCTGTCGATACGAAATGAGCCACCCATCCGGGGGCACAAATCGGACACTCTTGTCCTCACCTGGGTCCCCGCGAGTCGTATCCTAATTCACCTCATTCCTCTGCGAGCGACGCTATCCCGACCATGCCTGCCAAGTTCCACCCCCCTCGTCTGCCCCAATTCCTCCCGCTTCTGCTCGCATGTCTATCTGCGTGCTCGAGCGGGGAAGATCCGAGCTCGGGCGTAACGACCCCTCAAGGTTCTACCCCCGGCATGGAGCTAGAGCTTCCCAGCGAGATCACGATTGCCGATCCCGCGAACACGATCGAACAGCTCGAGTTCATTGAGGATCTGACCGAGGAAACCGCCGACCGCTTGCTGACCTTCAGCGATAAGTTGCGCCGCCGGGACTTCAGCGCCGCCACTGCCTTCCTTTCGGAGAGCTTTGCCGGCGAGAGCATGTCGAATCTGCCGATCGCCGAGGACAAGGAGATTCACATCGGCGTGCACTCGATCACGAGCGATGTCTCCCAAGCGACCGTGGTCAATCGTCAGGGCTTCCTCGCGGGCATGCGTGAAATGCTTGGCCCTTGGGCACGAGTCGAATCGGTGATCTGGAAAGTGAAGGGCGCCGAGTTCGGTACGGGCCGCGATGGCTACGGCAAGCTTCGGCTCTACATTCACATCACCGGTCAGGAAGCCGGCGGCGGATGGGTCTCCATCGGCGCCTGGGGCTGGGGCCGAGCCGTGCGCGAGAATGGGCTGTGGGTGCTCGACCGCTTCGATCTGGAATCCATCGGCCTCGAACGACGAGGCGGCACCATCTTCACGGACGTCTCCACATCCACGGGTGTGGCACACACGGGCGCACGCTTCGGTCAAGAAGGCAACAAAAGTTACGCCTTCAATGGGGCCGCCGGAGGCGACATCAACGGCGATGGCCGCTGGGACATTTTCGTTCCCAGCAACGGCCGCAATTACATGTACGTGGCCCAAGGCGACGGCACGTTCAAGGAGCAGGCCGCAGAGCGTGGCTTGATCTCTCCGGGCGAAGGAACCGGAGCCATCCTGTTCGATGTCGACAATGACAAGGACCAGGACTTGCTCGTGGGTCATGTGGGGTGGAGCACGGAAAACGGTGATCCGGCGGGAGAAGCCCTCTCTCTCTACATCAACGACGGCAAGGGTCACTTCACGGAGCAGAGCGCCGAGTTTGGCCTCGATCACCAGCGCTTCGCTGCCTATTCCCTGAGCACCTTCGACTACGACCAGGACGGTTGGCTCGATGTCTTCATCTGTGGCTACGGTCGGCTTGAGATTGAACACAACAACTCCTGGATTGAGGCCACCAACGGCACGCCCAATGGGCTTCTGCGAAACCTCGGGGGCAAAGGCTTCGAGGACGTGGCAGGCAAGTTGGGGCTCGCAGGAACCTCTTGGACTTACGCCTCCGCGGCCGCGGACTACGACCGTGACGGTGACGTGGACCTCTACGTGGCCAACGATTACGGCCCCAACCAACTCTTCAAGAACGCCGGGGACGGGCGCTTCGAGGAGGTCGCCGTGGCCGAAGGCGTGCGGGACATGGGCAACGGCATGGGAGTCGCCTGGGGCGACCTGAACAGCGACGGCTTGCTCGACCTATACGTGTCCAACATGTCGTCCACTGCGGGCAATCGCATCCTCGCCCGACTGACGGATGAGCTCGATCCGGAAACCCACGCCTTGCTCAAGAAGCTGGCGGCAGGCAAC
>JBLIMI010000549.1:0-3205 GCA_047638655.1 Minisyncoccia bacterium
CCGGAAGCACTCGGGATGATTTACGACAACAAGCCCGCCGCTATCTTCGTGACGCTCGGTCTCTCGGTCATGCGTGGAGATGTCTTGATCGCTGCCCTCGGGGCCAGCACGGGTCACCGCTCTATTCCTGTGGCTGCCATTGTGCAGTCGGACGCGGCCATGAAGCGTTTCGAGAGTTACGCTCCCGCGGCCTACATCAACCGGCGCGGCAACGTGGAGACTGCGATCGAGGAATTCCTGGATCAGATTGGTCTGACCAAGGGAGAACAACAAGAGCCCACCGTGGTGACCAGTACTCATTGCCCTCGGGTTCTGCTGGCTGAGGACAGCCCCACGAGTCAGTTGATCCTGGCTCGCATGCTCCATGTGAGCGGTGCAGATGTGACCGTGGTTGAAGATGGCGAAGAAGTCCTGACGGCTGTCGAGGCGGCTGACTTCGATCTCATCCTGATGGACATCGAGATGCCGAAGATGGACGGGATGGAAGCCGCCTCTCACTTGCGCGACCGTGGCGTGGAGATCCCAATCATCGCGGTGACAGGATACGAGGAGGCGAACATCGCTGGTGATCAGTTCGAGGACAACTTCGACGGCTTTTTGCAGAAGCCCGTCTCCAAGGATGACCTGCGTGCCTTGTTCCGGCTCTATCACGGCCGCCGCGGGCGCCGCGGCCGTTCGGCCGCCTAGCAGCGCATCATGAGCAGGCGAGCACTGCTCCCATCATTCACGCGACGGATTCCTCATGGGTCCGTCGCGTTCTTTCGTGCTGCGATGGCACTTGATGCGCCTATTTTGGTAGACCTCCCGGGCTGAATTCGAACCCGACCCCCGCTGCGCGAGGCCTCCAATGAGCAAGTCACCTTCCATCATCTATACCTTCACCGACGAAGCGCCGGCCCTGGCCACGCGCTCCTTTCTGCCCATCCTGCGGGCCTTCACCGCAGCTGCCGGCGTCGAGGTGGAGACGAGGGACATTTCCCTGGCCGCACGCTTGTTGGCGCAATTCCCGGACGCGTTGGACGAAGCGCAGCGAGTTCCGGACGCTCTTGCAGAGTTGGGGGTCCTAGCGAAGACGCCCGAAGCCAACATCATTAAGCTTCCGAATGTCAGCGCATCCGTTCCGCAGCTACAGGCGGCCATCACTGAGCTGCAAGCGAAGGGCTACAAACTCCCCAACTATCCGGAAGAGCCTGGAAACGATGCGGAGCGGGAGATTCAGGCACGCTATGACAAGGTCAAGGGCAGCGCCGTCAATCCCGTGCTTCGCGAAGGCAATTCAGACCGCCGTGCGCCGAAAGCCGTCAAGGAGTACGCGCGCATCAACCCGCCGCCCATGAAGCCCTGGGCAGACGGATCACGGACTCACGTGGCTACCATGGATGAGGGCGACTTTTCATCCAATGAGAAGTCGGTCACCTTGAACGCAGCGACGACCGTACGGCTGGAGCACGTAGCCAGCGACGGTGCAGTCACCGTTCTGAAGAGCGGGATTGAATTGCTAGCGGGAGAGATCCTCGACGCGACCTTCATGAGTAAGTCGGCCCTGGTGGCGTTCTACGAAGCTCAGCTTGCTTCCGCCAAAGAGCAGGGCGTGTTGTTTTCGTTGCATCTGAAGGCCACCATGATGAAGGTCTCCGACCCGGTGCTCTTCGGTCACGCAGTGCGTGTATTCTTCAAGGATGTCTTTGCGAAGCATGGGGACACCCTCGACCAGCTTGGTGTCGACGTGAACAACGGCTTCGGCGATCTCCTCGGGAAGATTGCGGAGCTGCCGGCGGACCAGCGCGAGGCCATCGAGGCTGACATCGCCGCCGCCTACGAGAACGGTCCTGCCCTGGCTATGGTCAACTCCGACAAGGGCATCACCAACTTGCACGTGCCCAGCGACGTCATCATCGACGCCTCAATGCCCCCCATGATTCGTGATGGGGGAGCCATGTGGAACGCTGCTGGGGAATTGCAGGACACCAAGGCCGTGATTCCGGACAGCAGTTACGCGCCGGTGTACGCAGCCATGGTTGAGGATTGCCAGGAGCACGGCGCATACAACCCGAGCACCATGGGGACCGTGCCCAACGTGGGCTTGATGGCGCAGAAAGCGGAGGAGTACGGTTCCCACGACAAGACTTTCGTCATGGCGGCGGCGGGTCACATGCGGGTGGTGGACAGCGCCGGCGGTACCTTGCTCGAGCACGCGGTGCAGCCGGGTGATCTCTGGCGTGCCTGCCAGGTCAAGGACGTGGCCGTGCGAGATTGGGTCAAGCTGGCCGTGACTCGTGCCCGCGCTTCGGCGACTCCGGCCGTGTTTTGGCTCGACGCCAAGCGCGCCCACGACGCGCAGCTCATTCAAAAGGTCGAGACCTACCTCGGCGATCACGACACCGAAGGGCTCGAGATCAAGATCATGTCCCCGGCGGATGCGACGCGCTTCTCGGTTGAGCGCATCCGCCGAGGGTGGGACACGATCTCGGTCACCGGCAACGTCTTGCGAGACTTCTTGACGGACCTCTTTCCGATCCTCGAGGTGGGAACGAGCGCCAAAATGCTCTCGATCGTGCCTTTGATCAACGGCGGTGGTTTGTTCGAGACCGGCGCTGGCGGTTCAGCACCGAAGCACGTGCAACAGTTCGTGAAGGAGGGGCACCTGCGGTGGGATTCACTGGGTGAATTCCTCGCGCTCACCGCGTCGTTCGAACACCTCTGCGAGCGTTACAACAACACGGCGGCCGGCATCTTGGGAGTGACCCTCGATACAGCCATTAGCCAACTGCTCTCCAACGACAAGTCACCCTCGCGCAAGGTCAAGGAACTCGATAACCGAGGCAGCCACTTCTACCTGGCGTTTTATTGGGCCCAGGCGCTTGCGAAGCAAACCGACGATGCGGCTTTGGCCGCCCGCTTCCAGAGCGTGGCCTCGGCCATGGGAGACAACGAAGCCAAGATTGTTGCCGAGCTGAACAGCGTGCAAGGTCCCGCTGTCGATCTCGGCGGTTACTTCTTGCTCGACGAGCAGGCCGCGACCACGGCCATGCGGCCCAGCGCGACATTGAACGGGATTGTTGCTGACGTTTAGTTCGCAACGCGAGCGGGGTGCTCACTCGTTCCGCTCGCGCGTCGTTTCACAGAGTCCAGGCCGCGGAGCGCACGTTGCTGAAGTTGAAACCGAGCCCTGAACAGGTGTTGGCCGGGTCTCGATACCAATACT
>JBLIMI010000550.1:0-3190 GCA_047638655.1 Minisyncoccia bacterium
TTGGCGATCTTGCCAAAGACCCTCACGCAGGAACAGGTAGCCGAAGCGCGCGTGATCGAAGCTGTTGATCCACATGCCACCGCCCCAGTGTCCGCCGCCGCTCACGGACTGGATGCGTTGGCCATCGATCACTACCCAGGAATTTTCGTAGCCATTCCAACGCCAGGAGGGGGAGGCGCCGATGGGGTCCATCAATTCCCGCCGCAGAACAACAGGCAAGGGTTCACGCCAAACCTGCAGCGCTGCCCAGGCCAGCAAGTTCACGCGTACATCGTTGTACTTCCAGTGGGTGCCGGGCGCATGCATGGCTTGCGTGGGCAAGTCTTCGAGGGCGATGCCTTGGGGCGGTCGGTCGGCCCAATCCGGCTTGTCGAAGAGGGTGCCGCGCCAGTCGCTGGTTTGGCGTAGGAGGTGATCCCAGGTGATGACTCCGTTGTGGTCTCCTTCGAAGTGCTCGGTCGGTACGAGTTGCGACACCCGCGCCTGCAGATCGGGAATCAGTCCGCGATCGTGGGCCAATCCCACCACGCTGGAGAGGTATGTCTTGGTGACGCTAAAGGTCATGTCGACACGCTGGGGATCGCCCCATTCGGCAACCAGATAGCCCCGGTGGATGATGAGGCCGGTCATCTCTCCGCGATTGCGTACGGGACCGACGATGTCCCCGTGCGGCTCGTTGGCGAGCGTGCTGGAGATGTACTCGCGCAGGTCTACGGCCGTCTCCGCTTCGTGTTCGATGGCGAAGTTGACGGCCTCGAGCAACCGACCAGGATCCATGCCGACCTCTTCGGGGAGCCGGGTTTCCCACTCTCCACGGGGCGGATAATAGACCTCGCTCTGAAGAGCCCAAAGGGAGGAGGTGAGTGCGCTCAGGAAGAGGCAGGAGAGAGTCGGTACCCGCAGTTTTCGCATGCGAGCAGCCTACCCCAATCGAGGCACGATTCCTCTATGGCTCTTCACTCATGCGAGTCTGTCATCAACAGCGTTGTTCAGGCGTCCGCGCTTGAGATTCAAGCCTTCCAGATGCGCCAGCCGTGCTCGAGTCGGCTCTCGCGGGGGCATGTGCGTCACTTTGGTCGCGAGCAGGGTACGGATGCCGACGGGTTGCCGTGCTGCCCCTCGTTGCTCTGCCTTTCGGAAGGAATGAAGGTGATGGGAGGTATCCCCACGGTCGCTTTCGGCTAGCTTCTGCCCATGAAGACCTATGACGTTCTCGTGATCGGCGGTGGTAGTGCCGGCACTTCTGCTGCATCGACGGCTGCGGCCGCCCTAGGCCCCGACGCCAAGGTTGGCCTGTTCAACAAGGGAGAGCTGGGCGGGCTTTGCATCCTGCGCGGGTGCATGCCCACAAAGACTCTGCTGCATGCTGGCCAGCTCTTGCACGAAGCCTCCGCACACCACACGCCCGGACTCGGCCATGGCTCCCTGTCCGTGGACTTTGAGGCCGTGATGGCCAATAAGAACGCGAAGGTGGCTCGCTTCAAGAAAGCCAAGCTCGGCGGAATCGCTAAGGGCGGGTACGAAGTGATCGACGCCTACGCGCGCTTCTCAGGCCCAGACACCATCGATGCGGAAGGCACGACGTACCGCTTCACCAAGGGCGCGGTCTTGGCCGCTGGCTCAGACGTGTCGCTGCCGCCGATTCCTGGCATTGAAAACGTCACCGTTTGGGACAGCGATAGCGTGATGGAAATCACGGAGGTTCCTGAATCGGCTATCGTCATGGGTGGCGGTGCCATCGGTCTGGAGTTGGGGCTCTTCCTGGCGCGTGTGGGGTGCAAGGTGATCCAAGCGAATCGCAGCCGCATATTCTCCAAGCTCGATCCGGAGCTCGCTGATGAAATGCAGGCCGTGCTTGAAGCAGAGCCGAACATGACCCTGGTGGCACCATTCAACGCCACGGGCATTGAAGAGCAAGACGGAGAGGTGAGGCTGCATCTAGACACGGCCGCTGGTCCGCGCACTTTGGTCGCCAAGCACTTTATCGCCGCCACCGGGCGCGATGCGCGCATCGCGGACATGGGGCTCGAGGCCGCCGGCGTCGAATTCAGTCGCGGGCGGGTGAAATGCGATGACGCCATGCGTACCACGAACCCTCGCATCTTTGTGGCGGGGGACGCGACCGGGGAGGACTTGTTGCTGCACATCGCCAACTGGGAAGGAAAGGCTGCGGGCAAAGGAGCCGCCGAGGTGCCCGGAGACCATGCGGTGGAACGTCGTTTGCACATGACCGCCATCTTCACGGATCCGCCCCTGGCGACCATCGGTATGACCCAGATGGAGGCAGAGGCCGCAGGCATCCCCGTTGTTTGCGCCTCCGCCAAGTTGGCCCAAACAGGGCGCGCGATCACCATGGATGTGCAACACGGTCTCTGGAAGATGATCGCACACAAGCAGACCGGGGAGCTGCTCGGTAGCCAGATCTTGGGCCCCCGGGCGGACGACATCATCCACATCATCTCCACGGCCATGTACTACAAAGGAACGGCGATGGATTTGCTCGAGATGCCTTGGTACCACCCCACCTTGTCGGAGGTGGGGTTGAGCCTGGCGCGCGAGTTGGTGTGCCAGGTGGAATTGTAGAAGAGGGCCGCCGGCCTAATTCTCACCGCTCAAGGCGTCCAGGTCACAGTCCACGCGTTCGAGAAGTTGTGAAGCCCTGCCCTGAACAGGTGTTGTCCGTATCCCGATACCAATATTGGTAGTTCGTTGCGACTCAGAATCAATCCGGGCCGGACGCCAGGGACTCCCGTGACAGAAAGCTGAAAGGTGTCACTTGTGATGGGTGAATTTCCACTGGCTGTGAGTGTTGCTCCGCCCGTGCCACTTGAATTTGCGCATCCTTCTCCAGCACTACAACTGGATCCACAGGGGCAGGCCGCACCAGAAGAGTCGCCAAAGCAGAACGGCGAGCCGTTCCCTGAGGGGATTGGGCCGACAAAGGAAATGTCATCCAGGCCCCAATCATCACCACCATTGCCCCCCCGTACTCGACAAGAGGTCGCGAAACTCAATGACCGCCTTCGTCGCCGCGCCAGAGGACCATTGCAGTGAGATCTTGTTCCACGAAGTTAGCTTCCATCGATCACCATCAGGTTTCCCGATTCAGTGGTGTGGTCTCAGCCCGTCCGCCACTGAGTCAGAGATGAAGGGTCGGGGAGGACGTAATAGCCTCCGCAGCCTCCGCAGC
>JBLIMI010000551.1:0-3180 GCA_047638655.1 Minisyncoccia bacterium
CAGCAATCCGAGCCCCATGAGCGCCAGGACAACGCAAAAGAGCTTGGCGGCCGGCGTGCGCGGGTCAACCCGCTCCACCTGGCTGCGCGTGAACGTATCAAGACGGTCGAAGAGCGACAATTGGCGCTCGACGCTAGCGGCGGAATCTCCAGCCCTGTGACGGAAGCGTGCCATCAGCGCACCTTCAAGAGGGCCAAGCTAGCCATTGCACCAACGGCCGCGATGATCCAGAACCGGACGACAACCGTGACTTCATGCCATGGGGCCACGCCGGCAGAGAAAACTCCGCCCGTTCGCTCGAGCCCATGGTGGAGCGGCGCACAGGTGAAGACTCTGTTGCCTCCTGAGCGTCTGTACCAAAACGTTTGCAACCACGAGCTCCCCATGTTGCCGAAGAACACCACGGCGATCAGCGGCAACACGAGCTCCTGTTTCGAGACCAAGGCCAGCCAAGCCAACAGTCCACCAAGTGGCAGGGAACCGGAGTCCCCCATGAAGACCTTCGCTGGAAAAGCGTTGTACCACAGGAAACCGAGGCAAGCGCCACACAGGGCTCCTCCCACCACAGCCATTTCGGAGGCTGCAGGAATGTGGGGCAAGAACAAGTACTGAGTCCAGTCCCAGCGCCCGCTCACGTAGCAGAAGATGGTGAGCGTCAGCCCAGAAATGATCATGCAACCGGCAGCCAAGCCGTCCATGCCATCCGAGATGTTCGCCGCGTTGGCCGTTCCGACCACGACGAACCACTGAAAGACGAGGAAGATGGCGATACCGACCAGAGACCAGCTTCCGAGAGGAATGACCGTGTTCTTGAAGAGCGGCGGGTAGAGGTTGAGCAGGGTTCCGCGTCCTGTTGATTGCGCGTAGTAAGTCAAGGCAGCCAACACACCAAGCACCACCACGGTCAAGCCGATCATTTTGGACTTCGAGCTCAGCCCTTTCGAACCCGGGATGGTGAGCTTCTTGAAGTCATCGACAAATCCAACGGCGGCCATGCCTGCGGTCAGGACGACGGCCAGGATCACATGCACGTTATCGAGGCGCCCCCAGAGAATGACCGAAGCGATCAACGCTGCGATCAGAAAGCTACCCCCCATGGTCGGCGTGTCCCGTTTGTCCACGGAGCCGGGACGAAGAACGAGAGGCCGCAAGTCCGTCTTGGTCAGGTCCTCGGTGACCTTGTGATCTCTCAGCCAGCGGATGGTGAGTTTCCCCCACCACAGTGCAAAAAGGAACGCGGTCAGGCCCGCGAGTGCCACGCGAAAAGTGATGTAGCCGAAAAGTTGCAATCCCAGGTAGTCATCCAGGATGGCAGGAATCATCGGACGCCCCCCTGAAGGGTGGCCATTTTGTGCTCGGCACCTTTGTGCATTCGTTCGATGACGGCCACGAGTCGCTCGAGCCCCATGGCGCGGCTGCCCTTGATGAGAACCAAGTCCCCGTCATTCAACTGATCTGGAATCTCGACAAGCGCCGGGTCCAGACTCTCATAGTGAACAATGTCCTCCGCCCGCAAACCGCCTTCGAGGGCGCCGGCGGCTGTCGCGCGGGTCAAGCCTCCCACAAGGAATAGCTTGTCGATGCCTTTCTTCGCCGCATGCAAGCCGACGGCATAATGCAATTCCGCAGCGAGGTCCCCCAACTCGAGCATGTCTCCGAGCACCAGGACCCTACGATCATGCCCATGGATTCCCGCGAGCACGCGCACGCTAGCCTTAGCGGATTCGGGATTCGCGTTGTAGGTGTCGTCGAGCAGGGTCAGCTCTCCGCAATGTTTCTTTTCAAGCCGTCGCTTGCCGCCGGAGAGTTCCGAGACGTGAGGCAGCAACTCATCGAGGGCGATCCCCAGTCCTCGGCAGGCCGCCAGCGCGGCCAAGAGGTTCTGAACGTTGTGCAGCCCAAGCAAGGGAAAGGTCACCTCCCGTCCCTCGAGCTGAAAGGTCGTGCCCGCTGAATGAAACCAGACGTCCGTGGCGTTGAGATCCCCTTCACCGTCAACGCTGAAGGTGATCACTCGCGCCCCAGTCACCGAGCGCATGTGGGGCGTCCACGGGCAATCCTCACCCAAGACAGCGAAGCCAGAACTGCTCAAACAAGCCAATAGGTCGCTCTTCTCGCGGGCCACGCCTTCGATCGTGTGCAGACCTTCTAGGTGAGACGCACCGATGTTCGTCAAGATGGCCCCCGTGGGCCGAGCCATTCGGCACAGGGCAGAGATCTCTCCTGGGTTGTTAGTCCCCATCTCCACAATGAGCGTCTCCGTACTCTTGTCCGCAAGGAACAAAGTGTGAGGGACACCGATCTCATTGTTGAAGGAACTCGGCGAGCCCACGGTCTTGCGCAGACCAGACAAGAGCTCCACAAGAATGTTCTTCGTCGTCGTCTTGCCACAGGAACCAGTCACGCCCACCACGGGTATGTCCAACCGTGACCGGTGCCAGGCACCAAGGTCGGCCAAGGCGCGGCGCGGGTTCGCGTGACACATAAGGGCGACTCCAGCCGGCAGCTCACGTCGAAGCAACTCATGCTCCTCTGGGGTTCCGGAAAGCAACAACGCAGCAGCCCCGCCTTCCACGGCAGCCCGCGCAAATTGATTGCCGTCGAAGTTCGGACCACTGAGCGAAACGAAGAGAGAGTTGGCTCCCAAGCTGCGCGTGTCGGTGCTGACCCCTTCGAGTTCACGGGTCTCGCTTCCCGCGATCAGTTCGCAGCCCGTGGACTGCACAATGTCTGCAACACGCAATCGAATCACAAGGCCTCCTCCTGAACGACTTGAACATCATCAAAGACGTGTTGAGTCTCTCCAATCGTCTGGGTGGACTCATGCCCCTTGCCAGCGATCAAGACAACATCCTCGCTACGGGCCGCGCGCAAGGCAGCGCGGATGGCGAGTCGTCGATCGAGCTCAACATGAACCTCGCTGGGCCGCTCCATGCCTGCGCATATGGCGTCGGCGATGGCCGCAGGATTCTCCCCGCGCGGATTGTCGTTCGTGACAAAGACTTCGTCGGCCAGTTCAGCCGCCGCCGCCCCCATGGCTCCACGTTTTCCTGGATCGCGATCCCCGCCACACCCGAAGACGCAAAGGATTCTTCCGGCGCTCGAAGCACTGATCTCTCTCAAGGTGGAGAGCACCTGACGCAGGGCATCGGGGGTGTGAGCGAAGTCCACAAAGACCGC
>JBLIMI010000552.1:0-3176 GCA_047638655.1 Minisyncoccia bacterium
GGACATGATTTTGAAGTGCGCATCGTGGGTGCCGTGTCGGACTCCATACTGCAGGGAACTCTGCTCATCGACGAACAACAGTTCGAAGCACGCTTCCCCACGCAAGGCGGCCACCGCCGTTTCTTGTTTGACGCGCCCAGTGAACGCATCGCAGACGTATCCGCCGACCTCACGCGCAGCTTGCGCGACCTTGGCCTCGCGCTTGAGCCCAGCGCGCGCAGGCTGGACTCCTTTCACGCGGTGCAAAATACGTACCTGACGATCTTCCAAGGCCTGGGCGGACTGGGCCTGTTGCTTGGGAGCATTGGCCTAGGCATGGTCCTCTTGCGCAACACGCTTGAACGGCGCGCGGAACTCGCGCTGATGGCAGCCCTCGGCTTCGCACCGACACGTGTGAGATGGTTGGTCTTCAGCGAGTATGGCTTTCTGCTCATGCTCGGACTGGGAGCCGGGGCTATAGCTGCGCTAGTCGCCATCTTGCCCGCCATGCGCGCCCCGGGCTCGGATCTCTCGTTGCTGAGTTTTTGGATCCTGTGCGTAGCCGTTGGTCTCAATGGAGCCTTCTGGTTGCTGCTAGCCACCCGAGTGGCCGTTCAGCGAGTGCCCTTGGACGCCCTGCGAGCGGAGTAAGGGCAGGCACCTAGCTGCGAGTTGAGACAGCGGCGGCAGCTGCGCTGATGATTTTCGAGCGCTAGTTCGAGGTCTGCGCGGACAATTGTGGAGCGCAGCGCGAGCGCTCTTACTCCCCGATGCAGTACAGCGCGCTATCCGTGCGAATGTACAAACAGTTGCCGGCCGCGACGACGGTGGAGCGCACCTGCCCGCTGCCCTCACCCATTTCTGCGCGGTGCGTGACCATGCCATCCTCGGCGTTGATCACGACAACATTGCCGCCATGATCCATGAGCCAAACGCGGCCGTCTGCTCCAGTGGGAGAGGAACGCCACTTGTACTCCGAGGATAGCTTGATGCTCCAGCGCTGCTCTCCCGTCGCGGCATTCACTCGTGTGAGCGAGTTGCGTAGATCGCTGAGCACGAAGAAGTCACCGAGGTAGTAGAGAGGCGTCGGTACGTCCGTGGTGACCGGATCGCGACGGCCAGAGCTTTTCCATGCGACATGTTCCTCCCCGAGCAGACCATCCCCACCGAGCTTGACTGCGCACACTGCGGCACCTTTCGGTCCACACGCTAGCGCCACTCCGCCACCCACCACGGGCGAAGGCACAACGCGCCACCAGGCCTCCCGATGGCCCTCGTTCCACGTCCCCCAGCGCCAAAGCTCCGCGCCAGTCCCAGGGTTGTGCCCGGTGATGACATCACCACCAACCACCAGGATTTCCTTGCGGCCTTCGCCCACGTAGGGGATGGCCGTGGCGTAGGACTCGAGAGACTCCATAACCGCCTTGGACGATCGCACATGACGATAATTGGTCTTCCCTGTTTCCGCATCCAGCGCCAGCAAGAAGGACTCGGCCCCCTTCTTCCCGATGCCGTTGGCGGGTTCGTTGCGCTGCAAGATGGGCAGGAAAATCTGCCCCTCAAAGAGGGTGGGGCTGACCGAGAAGGTCCACTGAAAGGCGAAGTCGCCATAGTCCTGTTGGAGGTTGCGCTCCCACTCACGCGCACCGTCGAGGGAGTAACAAACGAGGTCACCGTTGCCGTAGAAGAACACCACTCGCTTGCCATCGCTCACAGCCGAAGGCGAAGCGTAGTTGCTGCGATCACCAATGCTGGTGTTGCTGCCTTTATCCTTCGGCCTGTAGCCGCTACCCGCTGTATCCACCCACAGTTCCTCACCGGTCTCGCGGTCCACGCAAAGCGCGAGCAACACGTCCGACTCTTCATCGATCGAGGTCAGGAAAATGCGTTCCCCTACGACAATCGGAGTGCTGGCGCCCGTTCCTGGGAGCTCTGCGCTCCAGCGCACGTTCTCGGTCTTGGAAAAAGTGCTGGCCAATCCCTCGGCAGTCGAGGAGCCATCGAAGTTTGGTCCGCGCCAGTGCGCCCAATCTTGAGCCGTTGCACCGTTGGAGAATAGTGCAAGGACAAAGAAAGATGGTAGGAGGTGTCCCATAGGGGTTCTGATCGCGAGAGAAATGGTTGAGATCATGAAGCGTTACTAGAAACCAATGGCGACCACATGGCTGCGCGTACGGTAATAAAGCACGCCATCGGAAATCGCCGGCGTCGCCATGCACTCTTCACCGAGAAAGTTGACCGCCAAGGGCTTGAACTCCCCCAACTGGACCACATACACATTGCCTTCCTCGCTGGAGTAGTAAATGTTCCCGTTTGCGGCCACAGGCGAACTCGTGAAGCCCGTGCGGCCCTCGCCAAGTCGTTCGCGGTAATTCTCCTCACCAGTCTGGGTGTCGAATGAACTCATGATGCCCGAATCGGTGCAGAAATAGATCGCGTCCCCATAAGCGAGGGGAGTTTGCATGTAGTTGCCGCGACGTGGCTTGGCCCAGGCCAGCAGAGGCTCCTCTTCCGGCTTCAACCCAATCTCTCCGCGCGCGCTAGCGTTCAGTGCGAAGATGGGCGCCATGCCGCCATGCGCGTTCGTGATGAAAATCAAACCCTTGGACACAATGGGCGTGGGCACCGGGATGTCCCCACCGCCGACCAAGTTCCAAAGCTCTGCGCCGGTCTCCAGGTCGTAGCCACCGGCATGCTTGTAGCCGTTGCAAATCACCTGACTTCCACTCTCGCCGACCAGCACCGTTGGCGTGCTCCAAGTCGGAACGTCATCCCGTTCGGTGCGCCAGCGCTCTTCACCGTTCGAGGCATCGAGCGCGGCGATGAAACTGCCTTCTTGTTTGTCGCATTGCACGATAGCGAAACCTTCATGCAGCAGGGGCGAGGAGCCAAAGCCCCACTGCGCTTCGGGAACGACATAGTAACCAGAATCCATCGGCCCCAGATCGCGGTCCCAGAGCAATTCACCCTCCAGGTCGTAACAGTAGAGTCCCTCGCCACCGAAGAAGGCCAGGACGTGCTCGCCATCCACTGCGGGTGAAGACGCGGCGTGGCTGCCCTTTGGATGGCGCTTGACCGAGGGAACGCCCTCCCAGCAAACCCGCGACCACAACTCATCACCGGTGCTCTTGTCGAGGCAGTGCAACTGGAAGCGAAACTCGCTCTCGTCCTGCACGGGGTCGATGCTCCCGTAGAGT
>JBLIMI010000553.1:0-3168 GCA_047638655.1 Minisyncoccia bacterium
CTACCGTCGTCGATCAGCAGCAACTCCCACTGATCCCTGGCGCCAAAGACTTTGAGGATGACGTCGTAAAGCGCCTGCAGGCTTTGCTCCTCATTGAATACCGGGACCACCAGGGACAATTCCAGCGCGGTCAACGGGGCGCTCTCGCGCTGCTCACGGGGTTTGGGCAACTGCCCGAGCACCAGTTCGATCGGACGGCTGAGGGTCTGCGGCTGAATTGTATTGGAGTGCATAAAGTTCAGGCTCAGGACGAGAGGCTGGGGTCTTGGCGTTCGGAGCTCCGGGTTTGGGGTCGCAAACTTTGCTTGTCCAAGCGCAGCACGAGCCAAAGCCCTCCAATCGAGGCCGAAGGCACTAGCACGATGGGGCCGATGATTGGAACCAGGAAGACCAGGCTGGCCACCAAGCCAAAGGCGAGCATGGGAGGCAGGTGATCCATCATGAATCGAAAGCGCTGGCCAAAGCTCCAGCGTCGCCGTGAGAATGGAATGTCCAGCAGTGTGATTGCCGTGCCAAAGCCCGCGATGGCCATGAACAACGGGAATCCGACAAGTGGCACGAACTTCAGAGGGAAGAACAGGAGCAGTGTGAAGAGCACCACGAGCGAGGCTTTGAGAGAAACCCAGAGCAGGTGGCCTTCGACTCGCAAGACCCAGCCCAGCCAAATGCCGTACTGGCGATCGATGGCGGCGGCGAGCACAAACGGAAGCGTCACTCGCAGCAAGGCTAAGTACGACCAAACTCCTGAGAGCGGAGGCAGGGGGGCCAAGAGCAAGGCCAATGAGCCGGCGCCGGCCAGCGAGCAAATGATTAGGCAGCGCTTTACGGGAATGGTGGTTGGGCGCTCGAGCTCGTCACGTGGATTGTTTCCGAACCACTTGCATTCCATGCGTCCCTGGATCTCGTCCAGGAAGGGGCCCGCCACAGCTTCGTAGACCACGGAAAAGGTGTAGAGCGAGACGACAGAGGAGACCACGATCCAGAGAAAGACGCCCGAGATGCGCGCCAGTGCGCTGGCGACTCCTTTTTCCAGCAACCAAACTACAGCGACCTTGAACCAGCCTTCCTCGAGGCCAAGCTCGGCCATGTCCTCGATCTCGACGGCTTGCACCAGCAAGTCCACCAAGCCCAGCGCCCACCAGAACAAACCCAGGAACGCGATCGTGGTGATCAATACCGGCGGAACCAGGAAGCGCTTCACGCCTTTGGTGCTCAGCAATAGCTTGAAGCCAACGGGTACCGCGCGCCCACCATCGATGATTCCTTGCAACATTCCCACCCGCTCCGCCGTCAAGGACGGCAACGTCGAGCGGTGGTTGCAGTGGGGGCATTCGGTGCCAGGAGCATCGTAGCCGCAGAGTCGACAGGGAGTGGGGATCATGAAATGGGTGGCACCGAGGTTGAAGTGGTCCCAGCATGACGGACTTTGGCGATCCTCTCCACCTCGAGTCTAGGTCCTTGGGCCCCGGATGCATGCAGAACTGGTCCTTGGGGATGGGATTTGTTGTCTCGACGTTTCAGTGACGGGGGGCTTTCCGCACTGGGCTGCCGTAGAATGCCCCAACGACCCCATCAGGTTCTCCGAAGGGCCCGACCCCATCCATGACTGACTCGAAGCCCACTGAATCTGCCTCCGCCGTCCTCGACCTGGGAGCGGCAGTCCCGTCCCACAAGCAGGTGGCGGCCTTCTTCTTGCTGCCCGCCTGCGATATTCGTTGCAGCTTCTGCATCAGCCACAACGAATTCGACGTGGCGCGGCCCGCAGATGCAGAGGGACTGATGGAAGCGCTGGCGCAAACTTCAATCGACAGCGTGGTGCTCGGTGGTGGCGAGCCCACCCTCTGGCCCCATGACTTGAACGCCTTGGCGGCCAGCGCCCGACGTTTGGGGATCACGACGCAACTGAACACCCACGGGGGTGGCGTTCTGGCGAAGCTCGATGACTACAGCGAAATCGATCGCTTCATTCTGCCACTCGAGTCCTCGGACCCTGCGGTTCACGACAACTTGCGTCGCGGATTCGACGGGCATCACAAGATGGTGCTCGAACTGATTGATGCCCTCGTGAGCGCTGGCCGAGAACTCACCTTTGCCACGGTCGTGACTTCGGAAAACCACGCCGACATACCGAAACTGGCCGCGTGGATCGGGGCGCTTTGTGCGCGTGGCGCGCGCGTGCATGCCTGGCACTTGTACAATTTCTTGCCCGAAGGGCGTGGTGGAGCGCGCGAGATTGCGGCCCATCTGGCCACCACGCGCGAGCAGTATCTAGCCGCTTGCGCTGCCGCCAAGGGGGCCGGACTCGACTTTGCTGTCTATCGCCGAGACAACATGTTGAAGTCCTCGAGCGTCGAATTTTTCTGGTTTGAAAAAGGAGCGCTCCACATGGGTGGTGGCGACCTCACGGGGCGTGCCCTGCAAGGCGACCAGAACTGGTGATCCTTCCCTTCTCTAAAAACTGACCCCAATGAAAGCACTGTCCTCTCTTGCTGTCTGCTGCACTCTCTTCGGTTCGCTTGCGAGCGCCGATGTGCGATTGCCCGCGCTCGTCTCCGACCAGATGGTCTTGCAACGGAACGACATGGTGAACATCTGGGGCTTTGCGAGTCCGGGAGAGGCCGTCTCCGTGGTGGCCAGTTGGTCGGGGAAAGTTTCCGAAGCTGTGGCGGACGAGCAAGGCAATTGGAGCGTGCGAGTGGCGACGGGGGACGAACAAGGACCTCAACAACTGACCATTCAAGGGAAGAACACCCTGACGGTCAGCGACATTCTGCTGGGGGAAGTGTGGGTCTGCGGTGGGCAGTCGAACATGGAGTGGCCCTTGGGCCGACTCACCAACTACTCGGAGCTTATCGCGGGAGCGAACCACCCGGACATACGCCTGTTCACGGTCAAGAAGAAGATCGCCTACACGCCCGAGGTGGATTGTGTTGGAACGTGGCAAGCGTGCACCCCGGAAGTCGTCAAGGACTTCAGCGCCGTCGGGTTTCTTTACGGTCGCGAGCTTTCGCGGGAGTTGGGCGTGCCCATCGGGCTCATCAGTTGCAATTGGGGAGGGACGGTGGCGGAAGCCTGGACCAGCGAGAGTACTTTAGCCAGTTGGCAAGACTTCCAAGCCGGTCTGGCTGCCGTCAGGGAAATGGCCGGCGATCTCGAAGGGGTGGAAGC
>JBLIMI010000554.1:0-3158 GCA_047638655.1 Minisyncoccia bacterium
CGCCACGCATGACCCGAGAAATGGTCGGGGCGAGAGGATTCGAACCTCCGACCTCTGCCTCCCGAAGGCAGCGCTCTACCAAGCTGAGCCACGCCCCGACCCATGGAGCGACGGGAACCATAGTGCCAGCCCGCTGGATCGTCAAGATCGGTCCTCGGTCTTTGGGGCGCTAGACTCGCCGAATTGTTCCCCCGAGAGGCCCAGTGGCGCCACTTGGATCGTCCGCCACTCTGAAAGCGGCCCTTCATGTCCGGGCAGAACCAGGGTCCTGCAAGGGATTTCGCAAAAAGCCTGCCCTTCCACGAGTCGGCGTGCGGATCCAGGGGGAAGTCCCTCCGCAGAAAATCTGGAACACGATCGGTCTAGTTGGCCGTTTGCCTTGAGCCACGAGTGTCCCTTCGACCAGCCTGGAGCGCACCCGTCGCCCGCCAGGGGCACGCGCGCCATGCTCAAGGTGCCGACGCGCGTGGGCGTGTCGTTAGCGCCCTAAGTCTACGAACTGGCCGTTGCTCTCGCGGGCCATGGTGCGCATGAATTCTTTCTGGAACTCGCCGATGGCGATGGTGTGAATCACCACCTTGCGCAAGTCATTGGCCACGCGCACTTCCCTCAAGATGTCGTCGGGGTCCACCAACTCGCCTGCAGTAGGCCGGCCGTCCGAGAGAAAGAAAATGGTGTCCACGGCGATCTCGTAAGCCTCATCTCGTGCGCCCCGGCCAGCCACCTCTAGGGCTTTCATGAGCACTCCATAAGTGTTGGTCTTGCCCGCGCCCAAGTTGGCAGCGCCGACCAATCCCGCCCGCGCAAGCCCCTCCTTCGAGGATCCGCCCAGAGCTTCTAGCTTGCCGACCCAGTCCATGGCGCTGCTCTTGTTGAGCACGTTGCACTTGACGAGCTTTTTCTTCCAGGGGATGACCTTGGTGGCGAAGGCCAGGATGTTGATCTCGACGTAGGAGTCAAGCCCCTCGATCGTGCGCTGCAACTCGGTCTTGACGATGTCGATGCGCGACATGGAGGGGTAATCCCCATCCTCGAAGCGCTCCTTCTCGATGACGTGGTTCTCCATGGAACCCGAGACATCGATGATGAACAGAATGGCGCGACTTGGGGTGTCGATGCCGTGGTAGCTCGTCCCGGTCTTTGTGTTGTAACGTGCAGCGCTTTCGGCGCGCTTCTCCTTGGTCTTCTTGAGCTCCGCATCGCTGGGGATCTTGAAGCGGTCTTTGATCTTCGCCCACCAGTCTTGCCAGAGTTGAATGCGCAGGCCGTAGTACTTGCCCGTGATCTCCTCCAAGGCCTTGGCGTAGTCCATTTGCAAGCGGCCCTCCTCCACCGACAGGTGTTCGATCAGTGGAGTGATCGAGCGCTGGGCCCGAAGCTTCGTGAGGCCCTGGGCCGCGCTGCTGCGCACCTGCCAACTCTTGTCGTCGAGTGCATCGATCGAAATGTCGATCACCAGCTCATCACCGAAGCCGACCAGGGCTTCGATCGCTGCACAGCGCACCGCGGGTTCCTTGTCTTTGCAGAGCTCCACAAACGTCGGCGTGGCGGACTTCTCCTTGCGCGAAGCCAGGGCCTGAATGCCGCGATAGCGAATGCGCCAAGACTTGTCTTCGAGGCACTCGAGTAGAGCTTCAGGGTCGCCGCTCAAACCGCCTTCTGCGATCACGCGCAGGAGACCCAGTCGCGTGGCTTCGTCCTTCTCGTCCGCAAGCCGCACAAAAAGGGCATCGATCGAGTCACGAGACTTCAAGCCTCCCAAGATCCGAATCGCCGCGTCGACCACCTCCGCATCCTCGTCATCGAGGATAGGCAGCAGGACCTTGACCACGCTGGGCGAGTCCGCGCCGTCCAAGGACAGAATGGCTTCCACTCGGGTGGCCGTGTCCTTGTACTTGCGGAAGTACTTCTTGAACTCGTTCAGGATGTCGTCATCGACGGGCGCCGACAGGGAAGGTGCCCCGGGCGCGGCGCCAAGGACTTGGCTCGAGACGGGAGCCCCAACCGAGAGCAGCAAGCAGGAGACGCCACAGAGGGCCTTGTAGATAAAGCGCATGGAGGAAACCTAGGGCATTGAGGGCGAATCGACCACCCTATGTACCCAGGTCGTTCCTCTCGCCTACCGCTGGCGGGTCGGAATCACCCGCCGAGGCACCATTCCAGCAGGAAAGCGGTAATCTGAAGGCTGTCCGTAGCTCTCAATTTGAGGAGAGGCGGCAACGCGTTGAGAGCACCGACGCCGTCCCGAGTCAGGCCCCTTGTCCTCACCGTCTTGTAGCTACGCTCCGATCGAGTCAATCACATGAACTTCTTGCCCTCTACGCCACCTCAGACCCGTTGGTCCGCACCTCTCCGCAAGCAGCGCCCGATGTGCATTCTCCCGCTCCTGGCGCTGGCGATGGCGTCCGTAAGCGAAGCCCAGGTGTTGTCCAATGCATCAAATCCACCCCAAAGCCAAGTCAGAATTGGAGCCACCCCAATTGGGGGAGCTGCGGGCGGCTTGTACAACGGAGTGCAGTTGGACTGCGGCTCCAATCCGAGGTCGGTCACCGCAGGAGACTTCAACGCCGATGGATTTGTGGACATTGCGACATCCAACGTGGACGCCCATTCGGTCTCGGTCATGTTTGGCGACGGCACAGGTCAGTTCTCCCCACACGTGGAACACCCCGTAGGTAACTACCCCTACTCCGTGGCCAATGGCGATGTGGATGGCGACGGGGACTTCGATCTCGTCAGCGCCAATCTTGGCGCAAGCGGCGTATCAGTTTTGCTCAACAATGGCGCAGGTGGCTTCGCGCAAGCGATCCCCTTGTCCACTGGCTCAACCCCATTCTCCGTGGCACTGGGAGATGCAAACGGCGACGGCCGACTCGACATTGTCACCGCGAACAAATCTGCCGCTCGCGTGTCCGTCATCTTGAGCCTTGGGGGCGGGAACTTCGCCCCACAAATTGAGTATCCATCGGGTGACTTCCCGCGGGCAGCCACATTCGCTGACGTCGACAACGACAGTGATCTCGACATCATTGTTGCCAAGGAGAAGCTTGGAGAACGTCTATGCGTACTTCTCAACACTGGTTTGGGGAGCTTTGGGTCTCCCACTTTCTTTATGGGCGGAACCATCCCGAACTCAATCACTGCCGCGGACTTCGATG
>JBLIMI010000555.1:0-3147 GCA_047638655.1 Minisyncoccia bacterium
CGCGCTCTCGGGCGAGGGCCACGATGGCCTTAGCGATGGGTTGTTCGCTGCCCGCTTCCACCGCCGCGGCGCAAGCGATGACGTGGTTCTCCTCATGGCCTTCCACGACTCGAATGGTTTTCACCAAGGGTTTGCCGGCAGTCAGCGTGCCCGTCTTGTCAAACATCACGCTGGTCACACGGGCCAGGCGTTCCAGACCCTCGGCCTTGCGGATCAAGACACCTTCCTTGGCGCCGCGGCCGTTGGCCACCAATATCGCGGTGGGGGTGGCTAGGCCCAAGGCACACGGGCAAGCGATGACGAGCACGGCCACCGCGTGTTCGATGGCGACCGGCAAGCCCGCGAGCCAGAGCCAGACGCCGAAAGTGATGGCCGCAATCGCGAGCACGATCGGTACGAAAACGGCGCTGACCCGGTCCGCCACCTGCTGAATCGGTGCCCGCGAGCCCTGGGCATCGCGTACGGCCTGGGTGATGCGGCCCAACGCAGACACGGCGCCGATGCCGGTTGCCTTGAGCGAGATCGAACCCAGCCCATTGATGGAGCCCGCGAAGACTTTCTCGCCGGGGCCGCGTTCCACCGGGAAGCTCTCGCCGGTCAGATGGGACTCATCCACCGTGGTGTTGCCGTTCATGATGGTGCCATCCACGGGCAGCCGTTCCCCGGGTCGCACCACGACCAATTGGCCAGCCTTGACCTCCGCCAGGGGGACTTCCACCTCTTGGCCGAGTTTCATCACCCGGGCCGTCTCGGGACTGAGTTCGAGCAGGGCGCGCACCGCGTCACCCGCCTTGGCCCGGGCCCCGGCCTCCATCCAACGTCCGAGCAGAACAAAGGCGGTGATCATGGTGGAGGCGTGCAGATGTCCCGCCGCCTTGCCAAAGAGGTCCTCCCGCAAGAGTCCGAGCAGACCGGCGACCCAGGCGACCACGACCCCCAGGCCCACCAGGGTGTTCATGTCTGGGGACCCGTGGCGAGCGCTTTGGAAGCCTTTGAGCAGGATGTCGCGGCCGGCCCAGAAGACGACGAGGAATGCGATCGAGAGGCCAACCCAGTTGGGCGAGTGGGCCCCACCTGCCGCAAAGAGCAACGCTGTGCCCAGGGCGGCCGTGATGAATCCCGTGCGATTGCGGCGTTTTTCGGTGTCGGCAGCCTGCTCCGAGTAGTCCACATCCTCTTCGATCGTGCGACTGCCGAGGGCTCCCTCGGGGATGCCGAAGCCCGCCCGGGCCAGGCGTTGGCGCAAAACGGACTCGTCGAGGGCGTCGCCCGCGAGGTCCAGGGAAGCGCTGCGCGAGCCAAAGTTCACCTGCGCATGTTCCACCCCCGGGAGTCCCTCCAGGATCTGCTCCACGTGCAAGGCGCAGGCCTGGCAGGTCATCCCCGAGACGGGGACTTGGAGTCGTTCGCCACTGGCAGGACTGGCAGGGGCGTTTGCTGGAGCTTTTGAGAGGGGCACGGAGGGCTGGATGGTGGTGAACTGAAGCGGGAGACCCTTGGCTTTAGCATAGCCGAATCTGGATTTCAGCGCCTTCCAAGGGAACTCCGCCCCTGACTCGGATATAACGCTCGGTTCCTCCCGTTTGGATCCCAAGGAAACCATGACCGACAGCCGCTATCAGGCCATCAAGGCCTACAAGAACGAGCAATTCCTCAATAGCCCCGACGCCCGCAGCCTGCGGATCCTGTCGGAGTACATCGAGCCGCACACGCGCTTCAAGGAGTTTCATGTGAAGGACACGATTGTGTTCTTTGGCTCGGCTCGATTCCTGCCCAAGGACAAGGCCGAAGAACTCCTTCGCAAAGCGGAAGCGGGGGACGGGGACCTTGTCGAGGCCAAGCGCAAGATGCGCACCTCTCGCTTCTACGAAGACACGCGCAAACTTGCGTTCAGGCTCACCGAGTGGTCCAAGTCACTCGAGGGAACCGATCGTCGTTTCGTCGTTTGCTCCGGTGGTGGCCCTGGAATCATGGAAGCGGCCAATCGTGGCGCTTCTGAGGCCAAAGGTGAAAACGTCGGGCTGAACATCTCCTTGCCATTCGAGCAGAACGACAACCCCTACATCACCCGTCGTCTGACCTTCGAGTTCCACTACTTCTTCATGCGTAAGTTCTGGTTCAGCTACCTGGCGAAGGCCATGGTCGTTATGCCCGGAGGCTTCGGCACGCTGGATGAATTCATGGAAGTCGTGACCTTGGTGCAGACGCTGAAGATCAAGAAGAAGCTTCCGATCGTCCTCTTCGGAACGGAGTACTGGGATTCGATCCTGAACTTCGAACCGCTGGTCGAGTACGGGACCATCAGCGCTGCCGATGTGGACCTGTTCTTCCGTACCGACTCCGTGGATGAAGCTTACGAGTACCTCGTGAGCGAACTTCAGGACCAGGTCGAGGATGACACTCCCAGCCCCCTGGACAGCCTGGACGAGGAGCACGCCGAGTGATCGGCTCCCCAACAGGCTCCTCAGCCGCATTCGGGGCCTTGCTGGGAAGTTTTTCGTCCTGCGGCCGGGATTTGGGGCTACAGGGCGGGTTGCAGCCCAGGTGCCTGCTCAAGCACCCTCTCCGGGGCGCCGATAGGGCACGCGGAGCCTACGCTTCACTTCCTCTTCTTCGATCCCTTCTCGCTGCCTGATCTGATGCCCGAGTTTTCCGCCGTTACTTTCAGTGGAGATCAAGACAGCTTGTTCTCTGCGGATGAGGTGAAGGGCCTCATGCGGTCGGAGTGTGCGCGGGCAACGCGTTACAAGTACCCCGTGACGGCCATGCGCATCGCCGTGGACCGTTTGGACCAGCTCGGAGACCTCTACGGGTATGAGTCACGGGACGCGATCCTGTCGGAAGTCACGGGTGTGATTCGCCGCAACACGCGCGAGAGCGATTTTATCGGCTACAAGGTTGGCGGCACTTTCCACGCGATCTTCCCCCACACGGCGGAGGGCTCGGGACCGGCTCTCGCGCGACGAATCCTGCAGGACACAGCAAAGCTCATGTTCGATGCAGGCACCGCCAGGGTGCAGGTCACCCTGAGTGTTGGCATCACCTTCTGCGCCGAAGGCAAGCCAGTCGACTTCGAGACGATCATGGCGGAGAGCTCAGTAGCGATCGGCCGGGCCGTGGCCAGTGGCGGCGGTCGGTTTGAAGTTT
>JBLIMI010000556.1:0-3142 GCA_047638655.1 Minisyncoccia bacterium
GTATTCAGGACCAGGGTTGCCCAGTCCGACAACGATGCGTGTCACTTGAATGCTTCTTGGAAGGTCTCGTGCCCCTTCGTGAGACCGAAAGCTCCTTCATCAAGGAGCGTCTGGATCCACTAGGGGCCGAATAGTGTAGGGATCCCCGGCAAGGGCGCAAGCCCAGCCGGGGCTGAAAAGACGGGTAACGCCGCCGCCAGAGGTCTCCTCAGGAGGAAACCCGGCCAGCAGCGCCCAAAAACTATGCGGTCGGCGTCTCGCCGCCCTCTTCGCCCTCTTCGTCTTCCGCTGCGGGGGCCTCGCCACCGCCGGCACCAATAATGGTCACCACGTCGATTTCGGGGTCGCAGGCGAGGGAGATTCCCTCAGGCATGACGATGTCCTTGGCCTTGACGTGCTGGTGCTCTTCGAGCCCGTCCACACTGACTTCCAGATTGTCCGGAATCAGTGAGGGGATGCACCTCACGAGCAACTCGTCCAGGAGGTGGTTGGCCACGCCCCCTTTCGGGTTGCCGACGAAGACAAGAGCCACGCTGGACTCGAGTTCGACGCCACGCACCACCGCGCGGAATTCCACGTGCTGGATGCGATCACCGAAGGTGTCCCACTGCAACTCATTCACCACGGCGGTTTGCGGGCTGCCGTCGACTTCGATGTCGTACAGGTGAACGTGGGCTCGACGGGAAGCGAGGAACTCGCGCTCGTCGATGGAAATGTCAATATGCTCTCCGCCACCTTGAATGTTGGCGGGGATGCGGCCATCGGCACGCATCGCGCGTGACGCTTTGGTGCCAAGCGTGCTGCGCTTGTCGGCCGAGAGGACTTGGCTAGATGCCATGGGAACTACCTCGAGATGAAAAAGGGTTGTGAGTTGCCGAAGGGGCTACTCTCTAAAAAGTTCGCTGACGGAAGCCGAGCGATGAATGTTGGAAATGGCTTGTGCCAGAAGGGGTGCAACCGAAACGGTTTCAATGTTGGAGGGCCAGCCCTCTCCCCGCGGCACGCTGTCGGACACGAGCACCTTATCAATGGTAGCGTCGTGCAGTCGTTGAATCGCCGGTCCACAGAAGACCGGGTGGGTGACCACGATCACGATCGAGCGTGCACCATTCTTGCGCAAGATCTTGGCCGCCTCGGTGATCGAGCCGGCGGTGGAGATCATGTCGTCCACGATGACCACGTTGCGGTCTTGGACGTCACCGATGACGTGCTCGATGGCGATCTCCGAACCGGAGATTCGACGCTTGTCGACGATGGCAAGGTCGGCGCCGTAAGGCTTGGCGTAAGCGCGGGCCATTTTGATGCCACCCACGTCCGGGGAGACGATCACCGGATCCTCGATCTCCAGCTCATTGAGCCGCGCTAGCAAGGCAGGCTTGGCGTAGAGGTGATCCACAGGAATGTCGTAGAAGCCCTGAATCTGGGCCGCGTGCATGTCCAAGGTCAACAGACGGTCGCAACCACCAACTGTCAGGGTGTTGGCCAGGACACGTGCGCTGATTGGCACGCGCCCTTCGTCCTTGCGATCCTTGCGTGCGTAGCCGTAGTAGGGCATGACCGCGGTGATGCGGCCAGCACTGGCGCGTCGCAAAGTATCGATCAAAAGCAGCAACTCGATCCAGTTGTCGTTCACCGGCGGGCAAGTGGGCTGCAGAATAAAGCAGTCACTCCCTCGCAGGTCCTCGTTGACCTTGATGTCCACTTCCCCGTCAGGGAAACGTCCAACGTGAGCATTGGCCAAAGGCAAGTCGAGGGCACGAGCAATGTCCTTCGACAGTTGCGGGTGCGCCTGACCAGAGATCAACGTTATCTTGTCGCTGTGGCTGTTCACGCTGGATTCCTTGGGGTGCAGGGTTGTTGTGGAAAGGGCTTACTTGCCCTGTTGGCTGGCGGCTTCGGTCTTGAGTTGGGCAGCACTCTTGGCGCCCACGAACTGGCGGGCGGGGATTCCGGCCCAGACTTCGTTTTCCCCCACCTTGGCGCTGCGAGTGACCACGCTGTTCGCGCCGGTCGTGGCCCGTGCAGCGATGGCGTTGGGTCCGACAATGGTGGTCCCGCTACCGATAAAGGCTCCATCGCCCACTGTCGTTCGGTGCTTTGTGACGCCATCGTAGTTGGCGAAGATGGTGCCCGCGCCAATGTTCACGCCCGCACCGATCTGCGCGTCCCCGAGGTACGAAAGATGCTTGGCCTTGGTGTGCTCCCCGAGCGTCGAATTCTTACTTTCGGTGAAGTTACCCACTTCGGCTCCATCCTTGAGGACAGTGCCCTCGCGCAAGTGGGTGAACGGTCCAACTTCGCAGTTCTCACCGATCACCACGCCGCCGCGAATGACGGTGCAAGGCAAGATGGTGGTGCCACGACCGATGGTCACTCCCGAATCGATGTAGGCGCTGGCGGGGTCTTCAATCCGCACCCCGGCGGCCAAATGCTGTTCCAGGATGCGAACCTGCAGAGCCCAACGCGCCTCCGCTAATTGCATCAGGGTGTTCACCCCCAAGGCCTCCTCCGCATCCTCGAGTTCGACCGTCGCCACTTCCTGAGACGCTTCCACAAACATGGCCGGAATGTCCGTCAGGTAGTACTCCCCTTGGGCATTCTCAGCGGTAAGTCTCGGCAAGCGCTCCAGCAACTCCTTCGCAGGGAAGACATAGACGCCCAGGTTGACCTCGCCGATCAAGCGCTGTTCTTCGTTGGCGTCTTTGTGCTCGACAATCCCCTGAAAACGTCCCTCGGCATCCCGGGCGATACGCCCCAGGCCGGTGACGTCATCGGGATAGGCCGTCAGCATGGCCATGGCTCCGGGGCCTGCGGCAGCTTGCGCTTCAAGCATGGCCTTCAGGCTCTGCGGTGCGAGCACCGGCATGTCCCCATAGAGAACGACAACGCTTCCGGCTCCCCCATCGATGGCGGAGACCGCCACTTGCAGTGCGTGACCCGTTCCGTTCTGCGGTTCCTGAACCACGCACTCGATGAGGTCTGCACGCGGGCCGCTTTCGACACACGCACGGACGGCTTCCCCTCCGTGGCCGATGACGACCACGATCTTCTTGGGAGAAAGAGACAGTGCCTGGTCCACCACCCACTCGATCATCGACTTGCCACAGATCCCGTGCAGCACCTTGGGCAACGCGCTTTTCAT
>JBLIMI010000557.1:0-3141 GCA_047638655.1 Minisyncoccia bacterium
GATCGACGCAATCCAACGCCGCCCAGAACCGCACTTGGCGCACTTCAATACGTCGATTCGGAATACCCGCTTCATCAGCTCCGCGAAGCTGTAGCGATGAAGGGCTAGCACATGTCCGCCGCCGCACGAGCTCCCACGGCGAGCGGCCGCTGGGGGAACGATGTCGCTACGACAGCTTGGCACGGGAGCCAGCGGTACTTTCTGTGGGAGGGCGTGGTAGGTCAGCTGGTGCAGACGCGGGGGCGGAACGAGAGTCTGGATTCTGCCGTCGGCATCAACACCGGAGGGCCCGCTGACGTCCAGCTCAACCTCCTCCCCCATCAAACCACGACGGCGACAAAGGAGCAGGACCCGCGAACGGATCGTGAAGGGCAGCTTCGCGACTTCGGCGTCCGTGATTCGAGTGGCGGGATGAAAGCTGGGAGCCGAGAGAGCATCCGGCGCGGTGTAGACTCCGTCGAGCACGAGTGCGTGAAAGTGCGTGTTGGCATTGAGGGCGGAGCCGTAGCGCTGGATCTGATTCACCGCGCCGGTGCGGCCGTGGGCGATGGAATCGTACCGAGCCTTGCGCGAGTAGAAGCCGAAGACCGCCCGTATGAAGACGCGGCGGACGGCGCGACACAGGTTCGCGTCGAGAGCGAGGAGGTAACGCAAGCGCCAGGGAAACGAGATGACCCACTGGCGCACGGGCACGTCCGGGAAGACATGATCCACGAGGTGCGCGGCAGACCCCGCCATGCGGCGGCCACCGCAGGAGGGGCAGAAACCTCGACCCTAACACGAGAAGGGAATCAGGAGGTCACTGCCGCAAGTGAAGCAGTGAAAGGCTTCTGAGCATGGAGCCGGGGTTCGCTCCGGCCCCAAGATCAAGTCTAAGACGCGCCTTACAGGTCCCGACCCGCTAGACCCGGGTGGCGAATGTCCATGGCCTCGACCACGAAGACCACGTCCTCAGCGATGTTCGTCGACATGTCCGCGATGCGTTCGATGGACCTAGAAATGGAGAGCGAGGCAACCGCTCGATCGATCAGCATGGGGTCTTCCTTCATGGCAGCGACCAAGAGCTCAAAGTGCTCTCGATTGATCGAATCGATCATGTCGTCATCCAGGATCACGGCCCGGGCCATGTCAGAATCCAAAGCGACGAAGGCGTCCAGCGACTTGTTCAGCATCAGAGCGGTTTTCTGCATCATCTCCTCCAAGCGCGAAGGCACCGGCAAGGGAGGCTGCTCGAGGATGAACAGCAGGCGCTCTCCGATGCTGGTCGCCAGATCGCCAACGCGCTCAAGGTCATTGACGATTTTCATGGCCGCCGTCGCAAAGCGCAGGTCGCTAGCAACAGGTTGGTGCAGTGCCAGCAGCTTGATGATCTCGTCATCGATGCTCAATTGCAGAGTATCGATGCGGACCTCAATCCCGCGCAACTGCACGACATGACTCGGGTCCCGAGTGCTCAGGGTGTTGCGGGCCAACTGCAAGGCTTCTTCAGCCAAGCCGCCCATGGCGAGTACGTTTTTCTTGAGCCGGGCAAGATCCCGGTGGAGATGATCAGTCATATCGAATCAGCCAAATCGACCAGTGATGTAGTCTTCGGTTTTCTTCTCTTTGGGTTGGGTGAATAGCTGACTGGTCTCACCGACCTCGATCAGAACACCCTGGAACATGAATGCCGTGCGATCAGCAACCCGACCTGCTTGTTGTAGGTTGTGGGTCACGATGACCACCATGTAGTTGGAACGCAACTCGCGAATCAGCTCCTCGATGCGGCCTGTGGCGATCGGATCTAGGGCCGAGCAAGGTTCATCCATCAGGAGAACTTCCGGTGACATGGCCAGCGCACGAGCGATGCACAAACGCTGCTGTTGCCCGCCCGATAGAGAAAGGGCGGAGCTCTTCAATTTATCCTTCACCTCCTCCCAGAGTGCTGCTTCCCGCAGGGTCCGCTCCACGAGCTCCTCATAGTTGCCCGTGTACCCCGCCATGCGCGGTGCCCAGGTAATGTTGTTGAAGATGGTCTTTGGAAACGGATTGGGACGTTGAAACACCATCCCTACGCGTTGTCGTAACTCAACAGGATCCACGTCCTTGCCGTACAAGTTTTCACCATGGAGCAGGACTTGGCCGGTTAAATGACAGCTAGGGATTGAGTCGTTCATGCGGTTGAAACTCCGCAGCAAGGTGCTCTTTCCACAACCGGACGGACCAATCAATGCGAGCACTTCCTGGGCACTCACATTCAGGCTGACGTCCTTGACTGCCGCCGTTTCACCGTAATGAATGTGAACATTGCGGGCCTCGAGAATGGTCTCCTTAGGAGACTTCTGCTTCACGTGCGAAACGTGATGTGAGGGTGCGTCGGGACTAGAGATCATTTGAGGTGTTTCTTTTCGAGATGATTGCGGAGTGCTACCACGAGTCCGTTGACTCCTAGCAGAACGGTCAAGAGCACGATGATTCCAGCCGCAGCCACGCCTTGGAAGTCAGCCTGTGGGCGCGACGCCCAGTTAAAGATCTGAATCGGCATGGCGGTGAACGAGTCGAAGATGTTCTCGGGCGTGAAAGCTACGTAGGTGAGTGCCCCCATCATGATCAAGGGTGCCGTCTCCCCCAGCGCGCGCGAAAGGGAGAGCACAACGCCCGTCAATATTCCAGGAGCCGCTGCAGGCAAGACATGGTGACGAACGCATTGCCACCGGGTTGACCCCAAGCCGAAGGCGGCTTGCCGCAAGGAACCGGGAACCGCGCGCAAGGCCTCGCGGGTTGAAATGATCAAGACGGGCAAAACCAGCAGGGAAAGCGTCAAAGCACCGGACAAGACGGAACGGCCAAAAGGCAGCGGTATGCCCAAGAAAACCGTCCCCTTATCAAAAGCATCGAAGACTCGTACGAAGGCGATCAGCCCAAGCATTCCGTAGAGGATGGAAGGAACGCCAGCTAGATTGGCGATCAAGAGCTCAAGAATCCGTTGAGCCCAACTGCCCTTCGCGTACTCCTCTAAGTAAATCGCGGCAGCAACACCTACTGGAACGGAGATCAGGGTGGTCAGTCCAATCACCCACAAGCTCCCGTGAAAGGCCGCCTTGAGTCCTGCCTGAGAGGGCTTGCGAGATGGGAAGTTGTTGAAGAAATCCCAGCTCAACC
>JBLIMI010000558.1:0-3129 GCA_047638655.1 Minisyncoccia bacterium
AAGTCGAGGGACTCATCGGGCAAGCGCTCTGAGTGGCTGAGGGCCACGGAAAACTCGCTGAAGTGTTCGCTAATGACAAGGCCTCCCGCGGGCGCCCAAGAGAGTCCTTCCACATCCACATTGAAGTGAGACTCATCAAAGAGAGTGAAACCCACATCCGCGTAACGCCAGAGACTTTGGAGCTTCGAGCCGAGGGGCGAGAGAGGAGTTTGAACACCCCCGGGGAATGGCGTCATCAGAGACACGATCTGCTGATTGGTGTCCGCCGCCACAGAGTAGCGATTGACCGGCCTCGGCAGCAGGCTCTCGTTGGTCGCGTCATATTGCAATTGCCCCTGCCTTAGCTCCTGCAACCCATCATCGAACAGATCCCCATTCTCATCCGTGAAGCGCATTGCAAAACCCGCGTTGCGAGCTGTTGGCGCCAAGGGGTCCAAGGAGAACTGCGCGTTCAAGGAGATCACATCCAACGTGTTGCCCGCGAGGTCTAGCGGGCCATCGGGGCCACCATCGACGTTCACAAACATCCCTTCCGCGGTCCCGAACTCGTGCGAGAAGGGCACGACTGCATTCCACTGAAACTCGAGCAGATCCCCTCCAACCCCAATTTCGCCCACGACGAAGTCAAAAGCAGTGGGATCCGGATGGACACGCGTCACATTGAAACTGTCGAAGGCCGTCACTGTCGACGGATCCATGGGCTCGCTGAAGTGCACGCGGATCGTCGCGTCGGGCGACACCATGCTGCTCGGGAGCGTCCCTGGTTGAGGGCTGTACTGAACGAAGCAATCAGGAAGATCAAGGCTCTCCGAGAAGACCGAATGGATGACCGCGGCCCCCATGCTGAAGCCGCCGCCCGTCGGGAAAGCGACATCGACAATGACTGGGCCCCCGCCACCGGCGTCGACCACCACGGCATAGACGCCTGTCTGCTGGATCACATCTCCATTCTTAATGCTCTGGCAAGCCGCCGCATCAGAGAGGACGGCGGGCAACAGCCAACGGGCCGGCAGCCCTGAATCAGGGACGAGTGGATCGCCAATGATCTGCGCTCCGATGACACCAATGATGGACGGCAGCACATCATCAAAGAGGAATCCATTGGTCGGGTCTCCGGTCGTGCTGCCACCGCTTCGCACGGCACGCACGACGTCAAGGGTCCCGGTATCATTGTTCGTTGAGCCATTGCCGGCAAACGCCAGCGGGTGACCACTCGCGTTACGCAAGACCTGAAATTGCCCCAGAGCAGGATTGACCATCGTCGGGATGCGCAATGCCAAATTGGCTGCATTGGGCGTCGTGCTGGCCGGCAATCCGACTGGATTGGGGAGCAGGGGCGGATTGGAAGACATCGCTTCAAAGCCACTGATCGACGGATCGATGATGATTCGCGTCGAGTAGTACTCAGGCGTTCCGTCTCCGTTTCGATCGCGCACCGCTCCGTGATTCGGATCGCTAAAGATGCGAGCCTCGAAGGGTGCGGAAGGCGGATACCCCGTATTCAGACGAACCAACTCCGAGCTCAATTGGCCGGAGAAAGGATTGACGACTTGACCCGCGTGCCCTCCATACCAACGCCCGTAGGCGAACATAGGCTCAAGCAAGTCGTTGAAACGAATGACAACAGCAGCGTTGCGCGGGACCATGGTGAACGGTCCTAGCTCTCCCGGTTCGAGCCCGTGGTCTTCGATAGGCGTCAGGTTCGACTCCAAGAAGTTGACGGTGTCTTCGAAGGACTGAGAGGAAGCTTCGGCACCGAGGCTGACCACCCACTGTTGGGTCACAGGGTTCTGCAGCAGATCGATCGGCACAGGCAGCCCGTCGTTAGCTATGAAGGTATCGCCGTCGCGAACCGAGTCCGAAATCAAGAAGTCGCGCAATTGCGTGATTCCGTTGGAGTCCTTCACCTGAACCAAGCGGCCCCACGCCAATCCAGTGATGCGGACGGACCCGGCGTTGCCGCCGAAGTGGCTCTCCATTAGATAGGACTGAGACCCAAGCCTGGTGTCCGGATGAGGCGTCAGCGGAAGGTCACCACCCGGGAGAACTCCGTTCCCAACCACGGTCGGGCCAATGCCCCCTTGGGCTGATCCCAAGGGAGTCTGAGCCAGGCTCAATCCACAAAGGGACATCCCACAAAAAGCGATCAACGCGGCACTTCGACACATGATTGGATCTCCTCCGTCAAAACTCGAATGCAAAATAGCGCTCTCCAGCCTACAGAGCCGGAGTCGCGCCCCATCGGAGTTCTTGCAACAATTCGTGCCGTGCCCGCCACGGCACGGCACGATGTGAACAGGTTCCAGGATCGCCACTGTTCAGCGAGCTGGCCGGGTCGACTCGGTCGTGCTGGAGGGCGAACCTGCGCTGTAGGGACACGCAAAGCACCCTAGGTGCTGGCAACGGACCGACAGTCCGCGGGCCGGATGGGCCCGTCTCGACCCAACCTGTGGCCCGCGCTCCGAACTAACCCACATCCGAGCGATCCCTTGTCGCGCCACCACGAGGGTTGAAGGAATCGCCTGAACCGCTCGGGACCGGCTGGGAGAATCGAACACGAATGCGGGTGGGTCAGTCGGGGCCAACAAGCTTGCTATGACCGTGTATACGGCAGGATCCTCGCGCTTTGGATTTGGCACACTCGGGTCCTACTGGGGCCTTCACGGACGCAATGACTATGAGAGCCAACCGCAGATACATCACCGCTACGCCCATTCTCCTCGCCTGCCTGGCCTGTTCAGGTTTGCAGGAGTTGGGCCCTGAGGCGCACGTGGTCGCTGCTCCCATCTCCGGACGCGCCAACATGGTTCTTCAACAGTTCGTCAAGGAGCGTGGTTCAGCGAACGGCCACTGGGGCGGTTGCATGTCCGATGGCTGTGTTGAGAATTGGGCACCCCAATTCGGTTACCGAGCCGGGGTGAGGCGCAACCGAGAGGACCTTGTTCAACTTGGAGAAGTGGCGGCAGCCCGACAAGCAGCCGAGATTCGCCCTCCGGCATGGAGCGTAGCCCATTTGGATCCAAGTCCGTTACCAACTCTGCTCACTCGGTGGTGCGCCGGCGATTCAAGGCAACTTCACGACCTTCTTCGGCGAGGAATCCAGTCTTGAAATGACAGCAGGATTCGATG
>JBLIMI010000559.1:0-3122 GCA_047638655.1 Minisyncoccia bacterium
CTTTTCAAAGGAGCGGATCTTGAAGTAGCAGGTACCCAGGTTGCTGTAGTTGGTGGCGTTGTCCAAACCGCCGTCGATGCTCTTGATGAGGAACGGCACCGCGTCTCCATGGCGTTTGTAATTCATCATCAACAGTCCGAAGTGGGCATTGAAGATCGGGTTCTTGGGGTCCTCGCGCAGGAGTTCTCCCAGGGCACGTTCTGCGTCCTGCAGCTCTCCGTGCTCCAAGAAGTGGCGCACCTCGCTCTCCTTGCGAATGCGCTCGATACCATCCTTGGGGTCGGCCAGGGTGATTTCCGGGGAGCTTGCGCCCGCTGTCCCCACGTAGCCTAGATTGGCGAGCTTCTGCCGTTCGTCTCCACTGAGCTCACGTTGCGCGGCCGCGCCTCGTTCCGGCGAGTCGTTCTCCTCGAAGAGCACATCAAGAGCCGCACTCAGCCGTTGCACATCCGCAGAGTCCTCGGCGTAGATGTTGTTCAACTCTCCTGGGTCGGTGGTCAGTGCGTAGAGTTCCGACTTGGGGAGCCGAATGTACTTGGTGTCGCCGATGGAAACGCCGTAGATCGGTGACCAGCCGTAGCTCAGCAGCGGGGCTTGGCTCTCGAAGTAGACCGGCCGCGGTTCGCTCGTTTGCCCGTGCAAGTCCGGCACCAGCGAGGCCGCCGGTGCAGGCAAATCGCCGGGCGAGAGGTTAAACACCTCGAGCACTGTCGGCATGATGTCGATCAAGCTGACCCGCGTCTCGGAGATGAAGCCTCGTTCCAGGCTGTTGTGTTGAAAAATGAGGGGCACGTGCAGTGTGGCCTCGTAAGTGAAGTAGGAGTGCGTCTCCTCCCCGTGCTCGTTCATGCTCTCGCCGTGATCGCTGGTGAGCACCACCAGCGTTTCTTCGCGGCGTCCCTGCTGCTCCATGGATTTGAGAAGCTCACCCAAGCGCTGATCTGCCAGGTTGATTTCGGCGTCGTAGGGCCGCGACTTGAAGCGCGCCGGCAGTGCGTTCTTTGCCGGGTAGGGCAGGTGCGGTTCGAAGTAATGCACCCACATGAAGAAGGGTCGATCATCCTTCAGACTCTTGAGCCAGGTGGTGGCCTCCAAGTTGACCTCTGCGGCAGAGCGCTCCTCGAACTCGCTTTGTGGTTCTGGCATGCGCTGGGGCGTGGCACCGTAGAAATCGAAACCCTGATCCAGACCGTAGATGGGGTCGAGTACAAAGGCCGCCGTGAAGGCTCCCGTGTGAAAGCCCGCTGCTTTCAAGACTTCGGCCAGGGTCACCAACTCGGGCAAAGCCCGATGACTCGCGTTGTCCCGGACACCATGGTAGGGCGGGATGGTCCCCGTCATGATGCTGGTGTGAGAGGGGAAGGTCAGCGGCACCACGGTGTTAGCGGACTTGAAGCGCACCCCGGACGCGGCCAGGCCATCCATGATGGGGGTTCCGGCTCGCTCGTAGCCGTAGCAGCCCAAATGGTCCGCTCGCAAGGTGTCGATCGTCACCAAGAGCAGGGACGTGGGGGGCGGGCCGCTGGAACCGGTTTCAGGGCCAGAGTCACAAGAGGTCGCCAGACAGAGGCCCAGGGCGGAGATCATGAGGTTGCGCTTCATGCTCGCACCATATCGCTTTGGCATCCCGTGTCGTACCGCGCGCTATCGATTCCGACCCAAATTCAAGGACCCGAGCCTCCGGTCTAGCCGGGGGCTCGGGTCCTTGGTCGGAGTTTCGGCAGTCGCTGTCGCTTGCGAGGCGACTGCCAGCCAAAAGCTACTTAGTGGCTTTTTGGGCGGGGGCGTAGACCTTGGCGACGAGGCCGGCGGGGTCTTTCTTGAAGGCCTTGAGGCAACCCTTGCAGCACAAACGCACCAATCGGTGTCCGTGCATGCGGTCGATGGGCTCGCCCATGCTGCCCAGCTTTTCGTCGCTGACGACGCAGGTGTCCATCGGGTAAGCCTTGGCTAGGGCGGGCATGACTTGGGCGTTCAGTTTCTCGATGAACGCGGCCGGGTCTTTCTTGGCTTTTCCAATGCAGCCCTTGCAGCACAACTTGGCGTAGCGCGTGCCGACCACGTAGTCGATGGGCTCGCCCATCTCTCCGCCAAAGGCCTCGCCACTCACGGGGCAAGTGGTCAGGGGCCAGAGAGGTTTCTGCTGAGCGATGACAGCGTCGTCGACTTTCTTGATGAAGGCGGCGGGGCTTGCTTTGACTTTCTTTTCGCAGCGCGAGCAGCAAGTGCGAACCAGCTTGCCTTCGACGACGAAGGTCGTGGCGGGGCTCTCGGCGGTGAACTTCTCACCCGAGACCACGCAGGTGTCGAGGGGGTAAGAAGCGGACTGGCTGGCGATGGCAGCTTGATCTTGCTCGGTCTGCGTCATCTCGGGAGCAGGAGCAGTCTTGGTGTCCTGTGCGGCTCCTGCGGTGGCGAGCGCGCCGAGCATGAAGAGGGAACTGCCGAGGAGGGCGAGGATGATTTTTTTCATGACTGGTTATGTCGAGGCAGCGTGGCGCTGCAATCCGGTAGTGAGGTGGCTTAATGAAGCCGGTGGGATGGCTCAATCAAGCCGGTGGGGTTGGGTGTATCTTACTCGGCAGCCGTACGCCTGAAGGCAATTGGGTGTGACTGTTTCCCCTGTTCTTAATTGAGCGATGGCTCGTGCCAGGTAGTTCTGACCCTCTCCACCGCCGCGCACCTTTCCGAAGGGCATGTTGTCCGGGGCACCCACGTAGCGCAAAACACCGTCTGCGTCGATCAGGAAGACCTCTGGTGTTTTGGTTGCGTCAAACCGTCTGCCCACCTTGCCCTCGCGGTCCAACAGAATTGGGAAATCGATTCCCCACTCAGCGATCAAGTCCTGGGTCTGAGGCAGGCTGCCGGCCAGCTCCTCGCCCGATCCGGATTGGATTCCGAGCCAGACAACGCCCTGTTCGCGGAGCTCAGCGGGGTAGCTTCCTAGCAGTCCGGATCGGTGGCTGTAGCGCGTGAAGGGGCAGTCCGGATTGAACCATTCGAGCACCACGATCTTGCCGCGGTAGTCGGAAAGGCGAACGTTGGTGCCTTGGGCAGTGGCGAGCGTGAAGTCCGGGGCGGGCTGGTCGATCAGCGCTACGTTCAGTTCGCCGGCCGCTTCC
>JBLIMI010000560.1:0-3116 GCA_047638655.1 Minisyncoccia bacterium
GGCTCCGGGTAGAGGTCAACCTCCGCGTTGCCAAAGGCGTTGAACTCACTGTTGAGCATCCGCAGAATCTCGGAGGACTCGTTGTTCACGATCCGGTTCGACTGCTTGTCCCACAGGACGGGCACGGTGACCCGCCCTTCAAACTGGGAGGAACTGGCCTCGTAGGCTTCGGCCAAGAACTGGAAATCGTGCAGGGGATCCGGTTCGTCCGTGAACTTCCAGCCGCGACCGTCGCGCAGAGGATCTACGATCGTCATGCCGATCATATCTTCCAAGCCTTTGATGGTCCGGGCGATGATCACGCGATGGGCCCAGGGGCATGCGCTCGACACGTACAGATGATAGCGGCCAGATTCGGCGGGGAATTCGGAGCTCCCGTCGGCTCGAACCCACTGGCGGAAGGCACTGGTTTGGCGGCGGAACTCACCGTCGGATCCGGTCTCTTTGGGAAATTGAGCTTGTTGCATGGTGCGTTGGAGGTCTATGCCGCGAGGCGGGACTGCAGAAGGGGTAGGTAGAGCGAGCGTTGCTGCCAGGCGACAGCCAGGTGCAGCACAACGACCAGGAGCGCCAATGGCATGCCGTCAGGAGCGAGGCTGTGGAAGGCGACGATATTGATGGTGATCGGAGCGAGAATGACGAGGGCCAAGCCCGTGAAACGGTCGAGCAGAAGAGCGACACCGACCAGAATCTGGGTCAGCGCCATCATTGGAAAAAAGTACCCGGAAACCGCAAGCCCACCCAGGAACTCTGCGGCGACTCCCTCAGGGGGTGGCATGGGAATGAACTGTAGAAAGCCATTGAGGCCGAAGACGGTGAAGATCAAGCCGAGAAGGAGGCGCGGACCAGCGGAGAGGAGATTTTTCATGGTGTTTTGGTGTGTGAGGAGTTTCTCTTGACGCACGTATCCTAGGCGCGCCCCTCTGGCTTGATTAGATGGCACATTCGGATATAACTGTTGCATGAGTGGAACAATCAATTGGGAGCCTGGAGACGCGCTAATTTTCGCGCATGTCGTAGAGGAGGGCAGCTTCACCGCGGCGTCGCGGTTGCTTGAGTTACCCAAATCCACCGTGAGCAGGCGCGTTTCACGCCTGGAGGAGCAACTTGGCATGCAGCTCCTGCGCCGTACAACCCGACAGATTAATTTGACGGATGCCGGGCGTGCGTTCTATGAGGAGGCCGCTCGGGCGGCAGAGGCGTTCCAGGCTGCTGAGCAAGCGGCGACATCTGTTCTTGACGAACCGCGAGGGCGCTTGCGCGTCACCGCCCCCGCAGAGCTCGGCACGCGAACGTTTGGGATTCTTCTCGACTTCAGTAAGGCGTACCCCGCCCTGCACTTGGACATCGAGCTGAATAACCAGTACGCGGACATGATCGAGCAAGGGTTCGACGTCGCCCTGCGTGGTGGCAAGGCGCCAACGGGAACGCTGACCGGGCGAGCGCTCGTCGGTGGTGATGTCTTCATCATGGCAAGCCCCCAGTACCTGAAGAAGAACGGTATGCCCAAGCGATCCCGTGACTTGGTGAACCATGACTGCATCCTATTCCCGAGCTGGACCAGCGGCGGGACGTGGAATCTCGTGGGGCAACGCGGCAAGGTGCAGATACCGGTGAATGGCCAACTCACCATCAACAATCTGGATGGAGTCCGGCGCGCTGCATTGGCCGGTTGCGGTCTAGCCCTGATCCCCGAGGGTCATTGCCAAGGGGAGGTGAACCGCGGCGAGTTGGTCCGGGTGCTCCCCGGGCTCCGCCGAACTTCCGGCGGACTCTATATCGTCTATCCCCGCACACGATTCATGCGAGCGAAGGTACGGGTGTTTGTAGACTACCTGCAGAGCGCTTTCGCGGATGGTGCGGCGAACTAAGGAAGGAACCCGAGTTCGGCAGCCCCGGAGATGAGTGACCCTTGTCATTATCCGAGTGGACGCAGAGCTCAGCGGGCAACAGCCTAGGCTCCTACAATCCAGGGTCAGCCTCGCGAACTCGATCCCGCATGCAGGCCTGGTTCCATCGCAGCCAGGACCTGTCCGACTCGGCACAGGACTGACCTGAGCAGGGAGGTCACTAAACATCGGAGCCAGCCGAAGCGCTACGCACAACCGCACAGCGCCAGGACTCGCGCAGGCGAGTCATCCAAAGTGAACCTAGTTCGCCAAGCCGGTCCAAGGCAATATGGTGAGCAAGAGCCAACCCATTCGCTTCGATCCCTAGGACCGCCCCTTGCGCCACGATGTCGGACGACTCGGCGCAGTGCTCCTCTTGCCCCAGCCGCATCGTAGAATCCAACCGCATCGTACGCAGGATCGGCGGTGACTCTCGCCAACTGGCCCTTGGTTGTTTTGATGATCTTGATCCCAGTGGTCACGTCATCAACGTTGCTCTTAGTTAGGACCTGAGTTTGAGTGGAGCCGCTCGCATCAACACCGAGGTGGAGTTTTCTCCAACCGCGCCTTCCGCCCCCATCGCCCTTTGCCGCGGCCCATTCGCCTTCTCCTACTATCGACACGCCGGAGCTATCAATGATCAGGTGGATGGGCTTCTTAGATTGCAGGACACCAAGGTTCACCTTCAGAGCAGAGCCTCTTCGCGAAAGCGTGGCGGGGTCGGGGGCTTCAAGGCTGAGGTTCATCAGCTCAAGTACGGAGCGCAAGAAGCCCTCGGTCTGCCGGAGCGGCAAGTGCAGTACGAGCCTCAAGGTCAGCGCGGTTTCGATGGCGATGTCCGAACACTTGCGCGGGGCTCCACAATGTCCGGTTGGCTCGGCATTCCACCACTTGATTGCATCGCGGGTCATCCATAGAGTGATGCTGCCGCGCTTGACGAGGGCGTGGTCGTACTCGGCCCAGTTGGTGGCTCGGTATCTTGCCTTGTACTTCGGGTGCACTCGTGAGTTCATCTCCGAGTCAGCGACCAACCCAACGGTGAGCCAGCAGAAACGGGCTTCCTGGGCTTCTGGGAGGGTCCGAATAGCGTACCAACGCCCTTTGGAGAAGCCGTATTGGGCGATGTTGCTGTGATCCCGAATTCCATGGTGCCCGCACGCGGCATTCGAGCAGGCCAGTGATTGCTTTGATATTCTTCCCATTCGACTCCTCCTGTCGGACTCAGAG
>JBLIMI010000561.1:0-3110 GCA_047638655.1 Minisyncoccia bacterium
GCCGGCCAGGGCCAGAGTCTCATCCACAAGTTGCTGGTGGGCTCCGTTCAGACTCTTGGCGATGTTTCGATCCACTTTCGCGATGCCCTCGATGGTGCTCTCCAGGAATCCAACAGGCTCTCCCTCCACAACTTCTCCGGCACTCTCCAGGCCCCTGGCCAGGGTCGCCAACTGCCGATAGAAGTAGAGCGCGCCATCCTTGTTATTGAGCTTCAAATGGGTTTCCGCCAGGGCCAACAGCACCTCCGGATCCCCCGGCCGCTTGATCAGTGCTACCAGAAAGCTCACGAGGGCCGCCTCCGGTTGCTTGTCAGCAAGTTGCTTGGTGCCTCGCTCAAACAGAATATTGCCCGCCTCTGCAGCGCCCCAATGAACTTCTGCGAGCTGGCGAATCCAATCCTCAAATCGCTCGACAAAGTCCTCGAAGCTCTTCACCTCTTCTTGTTTGGCCTTGCCGACGAAGTACTCCACAAATCGGCCCTTCACGTCGTGCTTGCCCCCACCTTTGTAGGACTCCATGAAGTCCTCTAGCACTGGCAAGTACACCCGCTCTGAGTTTTCGTCCTCGTAATTACGAAGGAAGTAGATCAAGCCCCAGCCAAAGGGATAGTAGTGCAGGTCGTAAGAACCATCTTCGAAGTGAGTCAGCACTTCCTCGACAGTGGGTGATCCCACCTCGATGCGACTCAACAAGTGCCGCAAACGGCCGTCTGGGACCACATTGAAGGTCACCTTCCCTCCTCGCTCAATTCGTGTGCCCTCGAAGTAGCTCGCGGTGCCCTCGTTCAACCAGGTCGGGATCGGGTTGGGCCAAACGATTTGGGTGAATTGGTGCGAAGCCTCATGAAAGAGCGTAGACCACAGATCTCCGATGGTGCCCGGGACTTGGCGTTGGCGCGGGTCATAGGCCGTCACATCGTTAGCAAGTGGACGATAAAAGCCCTGTACGGTTGGCTTCACATCCTCGTACTGATCGAACTCGGCACGCGACTTGTAGACGTTGATCTTGCAGCTGCGCATGCTTCCGCCGCGCGCCTTGTAATTGAACACCTTGCGGTAGAACTGGTTGATTTGCTCCATGGCGTTGGAAATCTCTTCAGCCATCTCCACGCCCATGTTGGTCTTGACGCTGTAGTACTCGCCTTTCACTTCATAGGCATTCTCCCATTCCACGTGCTTCGCATCGATGCGAGCCACATCCTCGGGCCGGCGTTTGCTCTTGGTCTCGGTTGGGATGGTGATTCCAGAAGCGAGCAAAGCGTCAACGGCCTTGCGCTTTGAGAAAATGCGCTCGAGTCGTTCCTGTGCCGAGCTCTCGTAGCGAGTTCCCTCACAGCGCAACAGAAGGTCCACGGCGTTCGCATAGAACTTCTTGGACTCGCAAGATTTGGAGACCTTGAACAAGGCAGTCGTGTAATTCTCAAAAGCAGCCTGCCCTCGCTTGAGGGGGAATTCGAAGGTCTCGAGTTCGACCGCTACGCGCTTGACCAGAGCTTTGTCCCCGGGTGCAGCGTCGAGAGCCAGGGTCAAGTACCAGACACCTAGGCCCTCCTCGCCCTCACCCAAGGCTGCCAATCCGCAAGCTTCTAACAAGCTCGCGTTCTCGGGGTCGAGCTCTAGCTGTTCCTCACAAGTCACGAGGTCCTCGGGAGACAGGGCGCTCTCGGAGGCGGCCCCCCCCCTCCCGAGAACGAGCAGCCAGAGCAGGACGCAGGTCGTCTTTGAGTTCAAAGTCAAGGTGTTCATCGAGTTGGAAGACTTGGAGCGGCGAGGTAGGAAGGAGCTTAACGGAGATCGGGTCCCGCAGAGTGTCCAGTACGGGAGCCTTGCACGATCCACTTGGGAGGTGCTTCCAATGGCGTCCCAATTGCTGGACGTGGTGCCGGAGCCACTCAGGCTTAACGCTACCGCCGCACGATGAATGGGGCACGCTTCCCAACTTCTGCTGCGAGCTAGAAGGAGTAGAGATTCAGCTAATCCGCAAGTCGAGCCGCGTGCTCGACTTGGAATAGCCACCTCGGCGTCACCTGCCCTGGCCCAGGACATCCCCGCGTGGGATACCCGGCCGGGGCAGGTCTATTTGAGGGCATGGCCCTCGCCGCCAAACAAGATGGAACCGGCGCTGACAGAGCCACCCGCTGCGCGCTATGGTTCTTCCTATGAAAATCGCTCTGGTTCACATGCGCCACGCCGCGAGCGGCGGTACCGAGCGTTACCTCAACCTGCTCTCCAGTCATCTGGCAGAGGCAGGACATGAGCCCATCATCGTGTGCCGCAGCCACGGAGAACCCCAGCACCCCGCTGTTCAGTTTGTGCGGCTACGCCCGTTCTCCATCGGTGCTGCGGCTCGCATGTGGAACTTCGCGCGGGCGGTGGAGAAACACGTTAACGAAGTCCCTTACGACGTCGTCTTTGGCCTCGGCAAGACCTGGAGCCAAGACATCATTCGCATGGGTGGCGGTTGCCACCAGACGTACCTGGATTTGGCGCACGAAGCCACCCGCTCACCTGTCGAACGAATCTTGCGCAAGGGTGCTCGTAAGCAGCGCCTGGCCCTGGAGATCGAGCGGCGCGCTTTCCTCCCCGGCGCCTACCAGCAAGTGATCACCAACTCCCGCTTGACCCGCGAGGATGCCATGCAACGACACGGCATCCCGGCGGACAAGATCCACGTGATCCACAACGGCACCGACACCGAGCGCTTTCATCCGAGCCTGCGAGCGGGCATTGGCCTTGAACTTCGCCGCTCCTTAGGCTGGAAGGGCGCCGAGGAGGTGCTCCTGTTTCTCGGAACGGGCTACGGCCGCAAAGGATTGGACCACGTGCTCGCAGGCACGGCGCAACTTGCCAAGTCTCGGCCTCTACTGAGACTGCTCGTGGTCGGATACGACTCGTCCAGAGCCCAGTGGGAGGCCCGGGCAGAACAACTGGGTGTCGCTGACCGCTGTCAATTCCTGGGCGGTCGATCGGACCCGGAAGCCTGCTATGGCGCCGCCGACGTGTACATTTTGCCCACGCGCTACGACCCCTTCGCCAACTCCACAATTGAGGCACTCGCTTGTGGCCTGCCGACGATCACAACAGCCTCCAATGGTGGATCCGAAGTGATC
>JBLIMI010000562.1:0-3104 GCA_047638655.1 Minisyncoccia bacterium
GCACCGTATCGATCATTTGGTCGGCGTTGACGAACTGCCAGTTCCAGGACTCGAACTCAGCCAAGAGTTTGCCGCTCTTCATCTGTACGGCGGTCTGGCCATCTTGCTTCGCACCCGCGACCAGTTAAACGATGGTGCTCAGGGTAGTGCTCAAGGTCTGGAGGTCCTCCCGACTGGCGAGTTTTCCATGACCTGGGATGAAGCGCGTCTTGGCATCCGTCTGGGTCAGGATTTCGTCAACGTTCTTGATGTAGCCAAGGACGCTTCCGCCACCATCCAGATCGATGAAGGGGAACATGCCGTTGAAGCACAGGTCGCCCGTGTGGACGACGTTGGACCCGGTGAAGAAGACGACGGTGTCGCCGTTGGTGTGACCTTCGGGCAAGTGCACCAGACGGATCTCTTCTCCGTTGAAGTGCAGAGAGAGGCCGTCAGAATAAGTGACGACAGGCAAGCCCACGGCGGGCATGGCTCCTCCGCGTTCTCGGTTGAGCAGTTGCTCGCGCACGTTTTCGTGGGCGACAATGGTGCTTTGCACACCGAAAATCTCGTTGCCCCCGGTGTGGTCACCGTGGTGATGAGTGTTGATCAGAAAGCGCGCTGAGCCACCATCGAGTCCGGCGTCCTGCGCAAGTTGATCGATGGCTCCCTGGATCTTCTTCGCCATGTCAGCAAATTGGTCGTCGATCAGTAGCACCCCATCGGGACCTACCGAAACTCCCAGGTTTCCGCCGTTCCCTGTCAGCATGTGGATCGGACCTGCGACGTGTTCCGGTGTGATCTCGGAGCCTTGCGGATCTGCAGTGCCAAGTGACCACGCGCCCATGAGTAGGGCAACGAATGCAAGAGGCATGACAAGTGAGCGAGTAGACTGGCGCATGGTGGCGGTGTGGGCAGAAGCAGATGGGGAGTGGATCTCCTCAAGATCGGCGCGAAAGCTTAACGTACAGGAATTGACCGGACTCCCCTCGAAAGAACGGGGCTGTCAAAATTCACCAACAGAAAATTGCTGTAGGGTACCGATCAGCCATCGACGTGCAGTTGGCTTGAGCGCACCGAATGGACGACCCACAATCAACACAGAGCGCGCCGAGGGCAAGTCAAAGTTCCCACCAGCGGAGCCGGCTGCCTTGCGCTTTGTTGGGCTTGTTGCTGGCCTTCGCTGGGTACGGCGTGTGGCAGATGTTTGGAGGGATCTTGGCCCCGCTCCATGATCCGACGGCGGCCTCCCTACCGGTCACACCGCGCGGAGACCTGGCGGGAGATGAACAGTCGACCATCGAGCTCTTTCGCGAAGTGGCTCCGTCGGTGGTGCACATCACAACCAGCCGCCGATCCATCAATCGCAATCCGATGAAAATCTCTCAGGGGACCGGTTCGGGGTTCACTTGGGGAGAGAATGGCTACATCGTGACGAACTACCATGTCGTGGCTGCGGGCAATCGCTGGGACGTGACCCTGGCTGATCTCTCTACGCATCAGGCTCAGCTGGTTGGTGTCTACCCGCCAGCGGACTTGGCCGTGCTTAAGATTCAGGCCCTGAATCATCGTTTGCGACCCATTCGCTTGGGCACTTCCAGGGAATTGCTCGTGGGCCAAAACGTGTTCGCGGTGGGCAATCCCTTCGGCCTTGATCACACCTTGACCACGGGCGTGATCAGCGGCTTGGGCCGCAACATTCGTAGCGTGAATGGGGATCAGATTCGCGACGTGATTCAAACCGACGCGGCCATCAATCCGGGCAACTCCGGTGGGCCATTGTTCGACAGTGCGGCGCGCTTGATCGGGGTCAACACCGCAATTCTGGGACGCGAAGATGGCGCTACCGGTATCGGGTTTGCCGTGCCGGTCGATACGGTCAATATGGTGGTGCCGATGATCATCCGTGATGGCGGCAAGGGAGTAGGGACTCCAGTGGCACGGGCAGGTCTGGGTGTCTACATCGCCCCGGAGAGCTTCACTCAGTTGCAGGGGCTTGAAGGTGTGGTGATCGAGGAAGTGGTGGATGGCGGCGCCGCCCAGCGCGCGGGATTGCGTTCCATGGAGTTGTCCCTGGACGGGTCTTATCACTTCGACGTCATCACTCGCATCGGAGAGGTGGAGATTCGGACTAACCACGACCTGCTCTTGACGCTCAAAGCCCTAGAGGTGGGGCAGAAGGTAGGCGTGCACTTTGAGCGTGAAGGAGTCGAGCAAACCGTCACGGTGGTGCTCGACTCATTGCCCAGATAGGGGCTTCCCGGCTATGGGACGGTCAGGGGACAGGCCCTTGGCAAGGACAGCGATTCAGTCGAAGCAGAACTACCGGCCCCCGCCGGCAGATTCCTCGACCCCATGCTGTTCTCATGAAGTTGCTTCCCTTGCGCGTTGCGCTCGCCTCGGTCTTGATCCACGCCGGCTGTGGTTCCAGCCAGCAGGTCTTCGAAGTTCGGTACGACCAAGGGGTCCAACTGCGATTCTCAGGCAATCTCGAGAAGCGTTCCGATGGCGTCAGTCTGGCCAATGGGCTCTGGGAATTCTGGTACGCCAACGGTGAGCGCCAGGCGCTTGGCTTCTACGAGAGCGGCGCGCTTCCGAGGCGCGTGGACCTGAATCCCCACGAGACGGATGTGCCCCGCGTGGGCCGCGCCGGGCATTGGACATTCTGGAACCCAAAAGGGGAGTTGACCGACGAGGGGGAGTATCAGGAAAGCCACAAGCACGGTCCTTGGCGCGCATTCAAGGAGGACGGAGATCTGCTCTTCGAGGGTAAATTCGACCATGGCATGGCCGTTGGCACCCACACGCGTTGGTATCCGCACGGACAAATGAAGTCCGAGATACACTTTGACTATGGGCTCCGGCAGGGGCTTGCAAGCGAGTGGAACCCAGCGGGGATCCTCGTTCGCTGCGGACCCTACAACGCCGATCAACGAGTGGGTAAGCACACCGTCTGGAGTGGAAGCGGGCAGAAGGTCGAAGAGGCTGCCTATGTGGACGGGCTACTGCACGGCTTGCGATCCACTTGGAGCGAAGATGGCTGCCTGGAGTGGTCCGCTGTTTACCAGTGGGGTTTGCAACAGGGCAATTTCCGTACTTACTTTCCTTCGGGCGCTCTCCGCCAG
>JBLIMI010000563.1:0-3096 GCA_047638655.1 Minisyncoccia bacterium
ACTTCCCGCAAGGGAGTAGGGGTTCAAGTCCCCTCCTTGGTACCACCTCTTTTTGAGGGACTCGCCGGCGAGACAGCATGCTTCGAGAGCCAATCCTAGAATCCATTGGGGACCCCCTGGCGGTGTGCCTCTTGCCGGTGCTGATGCACCGCATGAACAATGCCACGCAATTGCTCAGCAATCTGCATGGTATCCAGCAGCAATGTCCGGAACGGGATTGGCTGCGCGATCGGGCCCCGGAACTTGGTGAGTCCTCCGAGAGCATTCAGCGCATCGGTTACCTGTTGGCTGTCCTTTCCTCTGCTTGTGGTGCGGATCTCCTGCTGGCCAGGCGTGAACTCCACGGTCTGCAATACATGGTGGATGCTGTGACGGACGTCGTGCGTCGCGAGGGCGGTGAACTGAGCGCCCACCCGGGTAGCCTGCCCAATCTCTCGCCTAGCGTTCACCAGGGGTGGGAGCTGCCCTGGGCTTTCGGGGCTTTGTTGCATGACGCTGCCTTCTCTTCAGAGTCGAGCGCCGCGGTTGAGTGGCAATTGCTCCACGATCAAACGGGGTGGGTGTTGATCTCGTCCTGCATCCCCGCCGATCGGTTCGTGAGGTTGGGCCCTCTCGTTGAGGAACGTCTGCCGGAATCCATTCTTGAGGTTTGTGCCGAGGGCTGGAGTTGGCGGTTGCCCGAAGCGTGGTTGTTGGAGCAGAACGGAGGTCGCTGCGAGTCATGAGTTTGTTCGAAAATATGTTTGGCAGCACGGGCGCCAGCGCCCCTAAAGGAGATCCCGAGCGAATCGCCGAGGTGGAGAAAATACTCGAGGTGATGCGGCCCAGCTTCAAGGCGGACGGCGGTGACATCAGGCTCGAACGCGTCGATGAATTTGGCTGGGTCGAGGTCAGCATGCACGGTGCATGTGACGGTTGCATGGCGAGTACATTGACCCTACGTGGCGCGCTCGAACCCGAGTTGCGGCGCCAACTGGACTGGGTCGAGGGCTTGCGAACGGTGTAAAGAAAAACGGGCCACATCCTGTTGGATGCAGCCCGTACTTTTTTCTCTTTGGAGCGCCGTCTAGTTGAGCGCGCCGGTGCTGCTGCCGATGAACTTCGTGGTTTCATCGGTGATGAGAGCCTGGAAGACAAGCGTGCCTGCGAGCGTGCCACCATCGAAGTAGGAGAACGTACCGGTCCCGGTGGCGTCGGTCGGGATCAGCAGAGGCGTACGACGCAACTTGAAGACCTGGGCCACGGCGTGGAACTGAAAGTCCATCCCGTTCAAGTGGTAGGTGATGTAGTTGGGATCGTAGAAGTTGGTCTTCGCAAAGAGGACCAACAGCGCGCTGTTGGGCTTGGCGTTGGTGACCTGGAAAGTGGCGACCGGGCCAATCTGGGTCAAGCTCGCCGTCGGGCGTTGAGCGCGTACAGTGACGATGTCGTCGATGCTGGAGAAGTCGTTGGCTTCGTAGTGCATGAAGACTCCATCTTGAGGCTGATAGCCATGGAAGTGCCCAATGCCCGTGTCTTGCATCAACTCCAGGTTGCCCAGGAATGAGCTACTCTCCACGATGACGTCCACCAAGTTGCCCGTGGCTACATCGAACTCAAGCACGCGGCTCGTGCCACAGAAGATGGACTCGGTGATGAAGACATTGCCAAAGACCGGGTCGATGACGATGGAAGAGGCCCCTTCCCAGCCCGAGTTGAAGAGAGTCGCGTCGGCTTCCGTCAGGAGCCTGCCGCCGTTCAATTGAGCCTTGGTCCAACTCATGATCTGCGTGCTGGCCGGCACGCCGAAGAAGGAAGACGCGTAGTAGAGATCGCCATTGGTGGCCAGAGCCAGCGGACCGGAGTCACCGAGAACGTTGGCCAAGAGAGTGGTCGCGCCGGAGTTGGTGTCCACGCGCAGCACGTCATTGCCGCAGCCGAAGCCGCAGGTGGCCGCGCTCACGATGAGCGACGTCGGGCCGTCGAAGGTGGCTTTGTAGTTGTTGACCAAGTTGGCCAAGGTTGTGAAACCCGAGCCATCGAGGGCCACCTTGAAGAGGTCACCGTTCGAGCTCTCGCCGATGACGGCAAAGGTGCCGGAGGGGTCAAGGGCGACAAAGGAGCTGAAGACAAAGCCCGGCAGCACGCCGAGGTTCATCACGAAGCCACCCGCGGCATCGTAGATGTCCACGGACACGCCATCAAAGACGACGCGATCGCCCGAAGGCATGGTGGCGTAGGAAGCCGCTACCACCGGGTTGGGTTGAGCGGCGGTCTTTGCGAAGCCGTCACCGATGACATCCTGGGCCTGAACGGCCGTGGAGAAACTGGTGAACAGAAGGGCAAACGAGAGCGCCGCTGTGCGGCACGAGGAGGAAAGAGTCATGGATGAGATCAGGTTTCAGGAAAGAGGTCTTCATGCGAGACCGGCTCCGCGAATTTGATCGAACGTCAGCGCAGCACTTGGCTGCTCTGGCGCATTTCCTGCATATTGGCCTAGCCCGGATTCTGCCGCGGGGATTGGAAGGGGCCTGAAGGGCCCCCGATTCCGGCAGCGGGGGGCATGAGTCAACATGTATGGAATCGAACCCAATCCACGGGGCCTGTCATTCCACGAGCGCGACAGGTCTCCTGACTCGTTCACAAGCACGCATCGCCAGCCTTCCAAGGAACTACGTTCCCCGTGACCCGTTGCCTAAAACTCGACTCCAAGTCCTGTTGGACAGTGGAGCCCGAATCGACAACTCAAGACGGTGCGGCGCAAAAACTCACAGTGGCGGGACCGTGCAGGATTCTCACCTGCTTCCCCAATAGCGCTCGCGATTTTGGTTTTCAGTCTCCAACTATGCCCCCCGCCGGAGGGTCCGTCAAGCCAGGATCCCGTCGCTATTGAACCGACTTCCGCCCGAGCCACTGATGCAGGGCATCGGACGCGTGGGTCTCCTGTTGAGTGAGCACCGGGTAGCGCGTTGTCACCGTCTGGAGCAAACCACGGCTGTAGGTTCCTTCCAGTTGCTCGGCGGTCCAGGGCTGGGGACCCAGATGGGCCAGCACAACAAGCCAGGCCACGTGCAACAAAGCTCCTGTGGCCAATCCGGCCAACATCCCACCCGCGCG
>JBLIMI010000564.1:0-3066 GCA_047638655.1 Minisyncoccia bacterium
GACTGCGCATGCGTGCGGCGGAACGCTCCCTCGACAGCGGCAATCTGGAGAAAACCCGCGAGTTGATCGGGCGCCTTCTCGAGCGAGACAAGAAATCCATCGCCATCTGGGAGCTGCGTGCTCGTTGGGCCAAGGCCGTCGAGGACCGCGGTGAGGAGATCTACTCCATGCACCAGGCCCTGCGCTTGGCCCTGGTTCAGGGAGCCAAAAAGAGCGAGCTGAAAGCACGCCGAGAGGCCCTAATTCTGATCGATCCCTATGCCCGTGACTTGTTTGCGCTCAAAGCAGACTTCACCGGGCGGCTTGTTCCGATCGCGGAGCGCTACGAAAAGCAGGGGCGACCGCACTCCGCCATCCGGGTCTGGAAGCAGGTGCTCGCTCTGGACCCCGAGAGCCTGGTTGCGAAGGCCTCCATCGAACGCATCGCCTCGACTCCGGATCCAAGTTTGGCCGGGGACGCCAAGCCGGCGGACCTTTTCGAGGACGTGACCGACGAGTGGATCCGGGAACACGACGCGGAACACCTGGAGTGGAGCACGCGTTCCAAGCTCACTCGGGACAACTATGTGACCCACACGGACTCGGGCTACGTGATCATGGTGCGTGCCGCCGAAGCCATGGAACAGATGAACGCTTTCTACCGGCAGTTCTTTCGTTACGCGACCGAGGAACACGGCGGCAGCGTCCCTCGCATCGAGTTGCGCATCTTCAAGAATCGTGATGAGTATCTCGAGAAGGGATCGGGACCGCCGGTGGAGTGGTCCGCAGGGCAATTCACGGGTTCCGCTGTGGAAACCTACATCCCTGCCGCCGGTGGCTTCGAGGGCATGGTTGGCGTGCTGTTTCACGAGGCCGCGCACCAATTTGTATCCCTTGCCACATCTGCAGTGGGCTGGTTGAACGAAGGCCTGGCCTCCTTCTTCGAAGGAACCCAGATTCTGCCCAACGGCACAGTCTTGATGAATCTTCCCGCCAACCACCGCTTGATGCCTCTGGCCGCTCGCATGGAGAACGGCTGGATGGAGGACGAGAAGGAAGGCTTGAGCGCCGAGGACGCGAGCCAAACTCCCGAGAACGCACCCACTTTCCGCATCGTGCTCGAGAATCGCTACGCCTGGGGACCGCCCTGGTACGCGCCGACCTGGGGCGTGGTGTACTTTCTCTACAACTATCAGGATCCGGTGGATGGCCGCTTCGTGTACCGCCGCGCTTTCCAGGAGTTCGTGAACAAGTCGGGCGGGCGCATGGGGGACGGCGCTGTCCGCAATTTTGAGGAGGTGGTTCTCGAGAATCCACTGCCCCCGCTCAAGATCGAGCGTCCAGAAGGCGCGCCGGACGTTCGCCTACCCAAGAACGTCGTTCAGCTGGATGCGGTCTGGCGAGACTACATGTTGAAACTGCGAGACGAGATGCAGGGCACCATCGAGGTGGTGCGTCCCTACAAGTTGTGGGCCAAGTACGCCGTCAAAAACAAGCTCTACACGGAAGCCCAAGAGCATTTCGAGAAGGGCATCGTAGCGACTCCGGACGACGTGGAGTTGTTGCTCGCCTTCGCCGATCTGTTGGCGGACAAGCGGGACAACCCGGACCGCGCGACGAAACTGGTCCTCAAGTCGCTGCACATCCTAGAGCGCCAGGTGCCGCAGGACGAGAAGGCCATTCGCAAAGCAGAGCGGCAATTGTCCGATCTGGATCCCAAGCAGCAGGCACTGGCGGACGTTCGTGATCGCCTGGGCGCGGCCACAAGAGCGTTGATTGCCCGCTATGAAGCCGTGGGCATCGACACCATGGTGATGGACTTGGCATGGCGCATGGGCAACAGCCTGGACTTGCCAGAGTTGTTCATCAACTACGAAGCCGCCGTGCGACGCGGTGGCCGTTCGCTAGCCATCTGGGATCTGGCCTACAACGAAAAAAATCTGGACGGTTGGGGAACCCAGGGGCCGGATGGTGCCTTCACGCCAGCTGGAAGTTTCCTACGTTCCAACTTTGGAGAGTTTGAATCCGGGGTCTACGACTACCAGTTCCTGACCCTCGATCGCGTGACCAGTGGGGACTTCTCCATGGAGGCGAAGATTCAAGTGGCCCGCGGCAAATTGGCTTTTGCGGGCTTTGTCTTCGGCCAAAAAGGCCCCTCCAGTTTTCACGGCCTGCTCTACATGCCCGGGCGAGTCGACGGCAAAGAGGGGACAGCGAATCCGGACTACGTGGACCTGATGAGTTCCTTTGGAGGAGGCTCTCCAAAGATATGGCGCCACGTTCCGGTGGACGAACCCGAGGTGTCCAATGACACACTCTCCGAGGTCTGGCGAACACTGCGCCTCGATGTCAGCGGCACTCTGGTGGACTTCTACGTGGACGAGGAATTGCTGGCGAGTCACGAGTTCGCGAGCCGTGAAGTCTTGCGAGGGAGCTTTGGCCTGATCACCGGACGCGGTTCTTGCCGTTTCCGGGATGTGCGCTACCTGGCCCGGGAGGTCGGGGATGAAGCCGCACGCATCGAGCGCGAAATTCGGATGGAGGAGATGCGCGCCGCGGGAGACGGTGCGGTGGGCGGGTCTTACGCCGGCACCATTCCGCCCTTTCCGGAGGTTCAGGAGTGGGTGCAAGGGAGCCGCGTGAGCTGGGATGAATTTGGATCCACTCCGCAGCTGTTGGTTTTTTTCAGCATCACTCAGAACAACATCGTCCCTGTAGATAAGTGGTTGATGGCACTCGCTCGTTCCATGGGTTCAATTGACCTTGCGATCACCATTGTCTGCTCACCGAACGACAAGCAAGCCATCGCGGCTTACATTCTGGAACACCCCTTGCCGGGCGACGTGGCTATTGATGCCCGCCCGGAAACCGGAATCGGACTGAGCTTTGAAGCGTACTTCATCGATCGCTTTAACTTGCCCCGGGTGATCCTGCTCGATATCGATCAGCGTGTGCTCTGGGAGGGCGACCCGGGCGTCATCCCCGGTACAGGCTTGGCGGAAGGATTTGAAACGTACGTGGACACGCCCTTGCAGGAATTGATGTCGCGCCGCAAGTTGCAGGAAGCCGCCCTCTGGATCTCGGATT
>JBLIMI010000565.1:0-3051 GCA_047638655.1 Minisyncoccia bacterium
TGGGTGCCCGGTGCCCGCAAGAACAAAACGGACAAGTGAACTACCCCTGTTTGAGGTCTAGCACCACAGTCGCGTGGGTTCACGGTGTGCAGGAGAAACCGCTAGAGTTGCTCAGCGACCACGCGCACAACGAACTCAAGTCCGCGTCCACGGCTCAGGCCTGGCTCCTAAAGAGTCCGGGGAACACGAGGTTGGTGCTCGAGTTGTCCAAGGTCGCCGCGGAGGAAATGGAGCACTTCGAGCGAGTGATTCAACTGCTCTACGGACGCGGGGGAGCGTTGCTTCCAGTGGACAACAATGCTTACGCAGAAGCCCTGCTAAGTGGATCGGCGAAGACACGCCGGAGTCCCTTCTTGGATCGTATGATCGTTGCGGCATTGATCGAAACCCGCTCGTGCGAGCGCTTCGAGTTGCTCGCGGAGCACTTGGCCGATGAGGAACTAGGCCGACTGTATGCGGGCTTGATTCCCAGTGAAACTGGCCACCGTAAGCTCTTCATCGATCTGGCTTGCGAGGCCTTTCCAGGTGCGGCGACGGAAGATCGCATCGAAGAGCTCTTCGACCTCGAGGCCGAGGTGATCGGGGACTTGCCTTTCGGCTACCGCATGCATTCAGGCTGCCCCTAAGCGTGGCCTTTGGACGTAAGCCCGCACTCGTGTCCCAGCACGGCTATGTTGAGGGCCGCGTGCAATCGGTGGCCTTTCGCTTCTACACACGCCAGGAGGCCACACAGCTGCAATTACGTGGTTGGGTGATGAACTTGGCCGATGGCCGGGTGGAGTTTCATGTGCAGGGAGAGGCCAGCTCCGTTGCAGAATTTCTGGAGTGGCTACGGCGTGGCCCAACACTTGCAATGGTGCAGGGAGTGCAAGTGGAGGCCGCTGACCCCGAGGATCTGACAGAGTTCGAGATTCGCTAAGACAGCGTCAGGTTCTGCTTGGATCCACCTCCTTTGCCCCGTTGAATGTGTGTCATGCGACTTCCGTCTCCCTGCACGCTGCGCGCCGCGCTGCTCCTTCCCCTCGTTTCAAGTTGCGCTTTCCAGGCACCGACGCGCGATCCCGCACCGGTCGTTCGTGGACCGCTCAGTACGCGCCAACAGCATCCCATGGCGTTGACTCTGATGTCGTTCCGGCCCAGGCGGCCCCAAACGCAGGCCCCAGGGAAGCCGGGCCATGCGTTGCAATTCGCCTGGTCCACCATCGAGGAGGTGCAGCAAAATCCTCCTTACGCGCCAAAAGAGTATGTGGTCGTCGACGCGGAAACCGTCCGCGGTACCTACCGTACTCGCCACGGACTCAGCGATCGCCTGGATGTGGAGGTGGAGATTCCGTTCCTGTGGGCGGGTGCCGGCGGGCTGGATGGGTTCGTTGAGGACTTCCACGACTTCTTCGGATTGCCGAAGGGTGGGCGTGACGAGAACGAAGACGACCACTATGAAGTCAACGTGTCGGATGGCGGGGAAGAGATCTACGGACTGGACTCCTATGAAGTGGGTCTGCAGGACATCCCGGTCTTCCTGACTTACCTCGTCACAGAAGAGTCTCCGTCTGCGCCTGCTTTTGCGACCAGGATTGGCGTCGAGTTTCCAACGGGATCGGAGAGCGGTGGGTTCGGGAATGGCGCTTTCGACTTTGGCGCAGGCTTGCTCGCTGAGAAGTCCATGGGGCGTTGGACAACGAGTGGAGCTTTCAACTTCACCGTACCGGGCCAGTCAGATCGCATGGAACGGATCTCGGGGCAGAAGTACGACCCGCAATTTGGCATTGAGGTCGGTCTCGAGTATCGCTGGGACGACCACTTCTCGCTGATAGCCGGAACGGTTTGGACTTCACGTATGTTGAGTTCCTTGACCCTCGAGGAGATCAACCGCGAGGTCTTCGACCTTGGCCTCGGAGCGATCTTCGACATCAGCGATCGCTCGCGCTTTGGATTCTCAGTACACGAGGACCTGGTGTCCGCAACGGGCTCTGACTTGACCCTTCAGATGGGGTGGGTCTGGGGCTATTGATCGCTTGGAATCGCCCGTCGAATGAAGTCCGTTAGCTCCTGGCCTCGGGCGGCGGCATCTTGTTCTCCAAGCTCGATGAGTTTCAAAATGTAGCCACGATTGAACATGACCAGGCTCATGAGATCATTCGATCGCGAGCGTTTGGTGCCCAAGCGACGGGTCAAGAAACGGAAGAGTCCGGGTAATTCCGCCTCGTACTCGCCCGAGAGTTGCCCCAGATCCAGGGAGGGTTGCACAACGAAGAGGTCCACGGGACGTAGGACACCGCGCTCTGCGGCGGGCACGTGCGCGAGCAAGCGGTTGATGCGTTGCAGATTGGCTGCATCCTGATCGAGTAGGTCGAGGAAGATCCCGTTCATCAGGTGACCCGCGATTTGGGAGGTCGGCGGATAGCCCGTGAAGTCGGGTAAGGCCGCCTCGGCGATGGTCCTGTTGTAACGGGTGGAGATGGCCAGCACGTGGCTGGCCCCGAGATGGACTGCAGGGGCCAGGGGAGCGTTCAGTCGTAGGCCGCCATCGCCGTACCAGTTGCCGTCGACCTGGACCGCCGGGAAGAACAACGGCAAAGCAGAAGATGCCAGTACGTGATCAATTGTCAAATCACATTGGACCCCGTGGCGGTTGGGTCGTTCCCAACCGGCGACGTTGCGGCCCTGGCACCAGGTGATCGTGCGCCCGGTTTCATAGCTGGTTGTCGACAGGGCGACGGCTCGCAGCGACCCGCTTGCGATGTTCTTCTCGATGCCGCACAGTTCGGCGCCTGTGCAAACGAAGTTCTTTAGCAAGAAATCGCGCAAGGGGGACGTGTCCACCAGCCCGTGAGTAACGGGGCCCCACTTGCGCCCACCGAGAACGGTCAACTCGGCTCCCCACTGAATGACACTCTTGATTAGGGCAAAAGAATCCACGCGAAAGACCTGCTCAACCGTTAGGTGGCTCCAGAGATCCACCAGACCCTCAACCTTTTCGGCGAAGCACCCCGTGTGGTTGGCGAGGTGCGCAGCATTGATTCCGCCTGCGGACACCCCAGTTAGAAGGGG
>JBLIMI010000566.1:0-3049 GCA_047638655.1 Minisyncoccia bacterium
AGTAGAATTGTTGGAGGAACGGGTCATGGCAAAAGAGTGAAAGACAAACGCCCCCGAAGCCAACGCTGGTTGGTGGGGCGCTCGCACCTGAAGTCTCGGCCGAGGGCTTCGGGGCCGACAGGCTGACGGGGATCGCAGTGAAATTGATCGAGCCCTCCCTGGCGCACCGCCCTTGCGGAGGGCTCAATGGTGCCGGAGAGGGTTCAAGGCGAACTAGGATAGTGACCCATCCGCCCAGTGACAAGATCCCACCCGCGAGCCCCGACCCTAACATTTGCCAAACAACCCTCAAGATCAGCAACTGGGGGCTGGAGTCGGAACGGCCTACAAGCGATACTGGGATTGCCCATGCCCCTCCCCTCCGAGAACCCCCACGCCGACGGCCGTCCCAGGACGGAAACCGAGCCCATCGCCGCCGACTCCTATCGGGTAAAGCCCGCAAGGACGTCGCAGGGAGCGAGCACTGTGACGGACCTCCGGCGCCTACGAGCTGCGGGCCAATTGATCGGTGATGATTCCTCAGAGGTGCGCTCTGCACTCGCTCGGGAATTTCGCCAAGCGGGCAAGCTCGGTCGCCCAATCCTCAAACGCGCTGCAAAAAGCTCGGACGCCCACAGGCGCAGCCATGCTCGAAGCCTGCTGGAAATGTTGCGACGGCAAGCGGTTGTTCGTCGTTTGCTGCGTCTTTGCACCCGCGACCACTTCGATCTCGAGAGCGCGTTCTATCTGCTGGCTTCGTTTGGGTTCGCAGACTTCGACAGTCGCCCCTACCGCAAAGCCCTGGACGCCATGGGCCGCGAGGTCGAAAACCGAACCTCCCATCTAAAGGACGACCTGCAACGCTGTCAGGTGCTGGTGCATTACCTGGGAACAGAGCTGAAGTTCCGGGGTGACATGGACAACTACACGCACCCCGACAACATCTACTTCCACCGGGTGATCGAGCGCAATCAGGGCCTGCCGCTCTCCCTGTGCGCGCTCTACTCTTTTGTCGCGCGCCGAGCCGGACTCCAAACAGGTGTCATCCCGCTCCCGGGCCATGTCATGTTGCGGCTTTACGGCCGTCATCAGAACTTGATCGTCGACCCCTTCCACGGCGGAGATGCACGCAGCCAAGATGATCTGGTCAAGTACTTACTCGACCACGGTCTGCGCTTCAATCCAGTTTGGATGCATGACGCCAGCCCCAAGTTACTGTTCGCACGCCAAGTGGCCAATTTGCACAACTCCCTGCGCTCGCTCGGTCTCATCAAACTCTCCCGAGAGCTGAAGCCCCTGCTCAAGCTGCTGGGGCACTAACAACATGAGTTCTTCAGAGATCCCTGACGCCTGGCCGCCCAACGAGAGCGCCGCCCCGGTTTCCATCGCGCCGGTGTTTCCCCTTCCGCGGGTTTTCCTGTATCCGCATGTGGTGATGCCCCTGCACATCTTTGAGCCGCGCTACTTGCAGATGATCGAGGATCTACTCGACCGTCGCGGCTGGCTGGTGATCACTCCCATATGCGAAGGCCACGAGGAGGAACACCTGGGAGCGCCGCCCATTTATCCTGTGGGCGGCCTGGGGGAAATCGTCAAGCATTCACGGCTGGACGACGGTCGTTTCTTGATCACCCTGGCCGGGCTTGGCCGAGTGCGCCTGCTCGAGGTAGAAAGCGACCGCCAGTACCGCAAAGTCCAGTTCGAGAAACTGCACGAGGTCATGCCCGACCATGCCGAAACCGGGCGCCTGAAGAACGCCTTGCGGAAGGCCATCCTCGAACGTAGCGAGATGTTCCTCAATCTGCCCGACGATTTGCCCCTGCGCCCTATGGTAGATCTGTTGTTGCAAAATCTCGACTTGCCCGTGGCCACGATGGCCGAAGCCTTCGCCGAGCCCGTGCTCGTCCGTCGCGCCCAGCTAGCCCTCGCAGAGCACGCCGTTCGTCGCTAGCAGCCGCCGGAGTCGCTTTGGCCGTGACTTCCCCAGCGACAAGGAGGACACTCCGCTCATGAGTGACTCACCGATCGAAGGCGTATGCCTCTGTGGAGCCGTCCGCTACCGCATCACCGGGAAGATCAAGGGCTTTCAGTATTGCCATTGTTCTCGCTGTCGCAAATTCACGGGTAGCGCCCATGCGGCCAACATGTTCACGTCGCCCGAGAACCTGAGTTGGATCGAAGGCGAGGAGCAGGTCGGCACGTTCACGCTGGTGGCCGAGCCTCCCTTTCCCAGCGCGTTCTGCAAGACCTGTGGCTCCTCCCTGCCGAGCATGTCGTCAAGCGGCAGATACTGGGTCGTGCCCGCCGGCACCCTCGAAGGAGACCCCGGCATCACCCCGGCGCGGAGCATCTTCTGGGACTCTCGCGCGCCTTGGTACAAGCAGGTTTCCGACTTGCCGTGCCATGGGGAGTGGCCAGAGGCTTAAGACAAGCCCCGTTTAGCACGTCGGCCGGCGGTGTACTGCAAGCTGGCGATGCTGGCATCCAAGAGACGGCTAGCCCCTTCAGTTTCCGACGCGAATCACGATGCGCGTCTGACCAATGCCGAGCTCCATGTCAGCGCTGAGGACCTGCTTCTGGCCCTCGGTGAGCACTTGCTCCTGCCCCACGTTGATGCCGTCGTCGCTGCCCAAGTCGAGGATAGCGAAGCCACCCTCCTCGGCCACGAGCTTGGCGTGATGGCCGGCAGCTCGCTTGTCCATCAGCACGATGCCATTATCGATGTGAGAGCCAATCGTCAGCCCATCACGGGCAGTGAATTCGCGTGTGTCGCGATCGGTTTCGGTGATTTCGAGGATCCAGGAGGTCATTTTGCAGTCGGCAGCGGCACGGTCGGAGGGGAAGAACACATGTTAGCACGCATCGCCCAGCCCTACATCCGTGCCTTGACTTGTTGCAGCTTGATCTGGGCATCCTTGCCCCACTTGACCGGATCGATTCGTAGGGCACGCTCAAAAGCCGCAAGTGCCTCAGTCCAGCGCCCCTGCAAGGCATAGGCATCGCCGCTGACCATATAAACACCGCCCTCCCGTGGATCGAGGGCGGCCGCTTTGGCCAAGGCCTCCTCCAT
>JBLIMI010000567.1:0-3043 GCA_047638655.1 Minisyncoccia bacterium
GCTTTTGCAGGTAGTCGGCGGCACCGCTCTTGATGGCCGAAACGGCGTTGTCGATGGCCGGATAGCCCGTCATGAGGATCGCCACGGCCGAGGGCTGCAGGCGACGGCAGGCCGCGAGCACCTGGTCGCCTTCCGAGCGACCATCGAACACCACGTCGGTCACAAGGGCTTCAAACTGGATCGTCTCCAGCATTTTGATCGCTGTCCTGGCGCAGTGGCAGAGGCTGACTTGAAACCCTTGGGTTTCGAGGACAGCACCCATCAGCTCAATCGTGACGCGGTCGTCGTCGACGAGGAGGACGTTCGGTTTTTCTAGGCTCATCATGTTGGGAGATAAGGAGAGGAATCGTCCTTGTAACAACCTCGGAAAGCAGACGGAAGGACGTTCACGACCTCAAAGGTCGTTATCCTTCGTCGATGGCCACCGAATCCCAAGCCCACGAGTGGGTTGTCTCCGCCGCCGAGGAAGGAGTTCGCCTTGATCTCTTCCTCGCCTCCAAGCTCCAGGGACGCTCACGTTCGAAGTTGCAGACCCTCGTGAAAGATGGGCTGGTGGAGGTGGAGGGCCACTTCCAGTGCAAGAGCAACACCAATTTGGTGCAGGGCGAAGTCGTTCGCGCCCAACTGCCCCAAAATGCTCCCACGGTCAGCGCGGAGGAGGCGGCCCGTCAACTCCCGATACTGTTCGAAGACGATGACATCCTCGTGGTGGATAAACCTGCGGGGCTTTTGAGTCATCGAACCGAAGGCGGCAATGAGATCACCCTTGCGGAACTCGCCGTGGCCCACGCTGGCCCGCTGCCATCGGTCCAAGGGGAGGGTCGACCTGGTGTCGTGCACCGTCTAGACCGCGAAACGAGTGGGGTGATGGTGCTCGGCAAGAACGAGCAGAGCCTCAACGAGTTGATGCGCCAGTTTCGCGAGCGCGAAGTCACCAAGACCTACGCTGTTTTGGTCGCCGGTGAACCACGCTTTCAATCCGACTGGATCGAACTGCCGCTCGGGCGTCCGCCGCGCCACCCGGAACGCATGGGAGTGAAGGCTGAAGCTGACGGGGGGCGTCCTGCTTCCACGTTCTACGACGTGCAGGAACGCTTCGAGGGATTCACCTTCTTGCACTGCCAACCGAAGACGGGACGCACGCACCAGATTCGAGTGCACTTGAGCGAGATCGAAATGGAGGTCATCGGTGACAAAGTCTATCGGGCGAAAGGCAAGCGTCTCAAGCGCCCGGGGGATGACGCTCCCCGCTCACACCGGCAGATGCTGCACGCGCGCCGTTTGGAGTTCAAACACCCCGTGACGGGTCAGCCCTTGAGTTTCCAGGTGGAGCTTCCTGAGGACTTTCAGGCCTTGCTGGACTATTTTCGCAAGGGATAGTGCGCACGGCGCTGTCGGTAATGGGATTCACCCTTCCCACATCTGCGAGACCTGGGACTTTTCACTCAACTGCGCCACGGGGCCTCCGACAACGGAGGTAACCAAACCTCTCTGCCGCACCCGAGTGCCATGATAGACAACATTCAATCCCTTTCGACCGTCCAGACGCTGCTTCCTAGCCGCCCCCTGAACCTGCCTGAACAGGCTCAGGGAAGGAAAACAGACCAAATTTCGATCTCGAAGCTCGGGATGGGGCAGAGCCTGAAAGCGATGCAGGAATTCATGCAGGCGGAATTGGATAAGGCTTTTCCGGCGCCTGAGAAAGAGAAGGCAGAGAAGGCCCAGGTGCTGTACCCGTCCGGGTCGAGCCCGCAGCAAGTCTCTGGAACAATTTTCCGGGGCGTGTCCCAGGTCATCTTCGGTGCCTACAAGCGCAGCCACCCCGAGATGTCTGAAAAAGAGCTCGAGCAGTTCATGTCCCAAGTCATGCAAGGCATTGACAAGGGAGTAGAGGATGCGCGCAACGTGCTGGGATCCATGGAGGGCGGCCTCGGCGAAGAGACGGGAGAGGCCATCGACAGCACCCTGAACTTGCTCAAGGAACGCTTGAGCGGTTGGTTCGAAGAGACTCGTTCGGAGATGTTTGCTCCGCAAGAGGCCTGATCAGGCGGCGAAACGCTGCTTCAGGTGCTGCAACGTATCAAAAGCCTCACGCCCCGATAGGGCGAAACATTCCAGCAGAATCATGACAACGGCGCTGTCGTTGCCGTTGGCGATCTCGACGCGCATCTGCATGGTTCGTTCGAGAGTCTGCGGGTGGTCCGCCAGTCGCTTGCTGTAGATTTCAGTGCAGCGCGTAGCGGACTCGGCATTGATCGCGAGGAGCGAAGAGAGCACAGGAGACGCCGCCTCCAGGTCTCCGTTGACAACCTTCTGCGCGAAGGCTTGAAAGGTAGCGGGTGCCTCTTCGGCGCTGGGGCCGGAATCTGTCAGCGCCACGGGACCGGACGCGCTGGGCACGTTTCCAAGCATGGCGTTGATCTGCGCCAGCCGACCACCGACTTTCTCGTAGATGGTTCCGATCTCGTCCATGTAGCTGTCCCCCGCGGCATCCTTCAAGAATTCCTCGGGGTTCTCGAGGATCATCTCACTCATGCGCTGCGCGAGGATCTCGCGAGCTTCTTTGAGGACGCTCAGGGTTTGATTGTGGTCGACCATTGGATTTGTTGCAGTGGGAGGCTTCGGTCCGGTTTCATCGGAAGATCTCCCGGGGGGCTAGCGACCCCACCCACGCTCCGGGGCAAATTCCTGCAAGTGGTACTGAGGGTGACCCCGGGCTCCTGCTCTACACTGGGCGCCCTGACCCTTTTCCGACTCACGCTCCCGCCAAACAGCCACTCATCGCCAATGGACAGTCCGTTCGTCCAGATTGGATTCGCGCTCCTGTGCTTACTCCTCTACTTTTTCCTGCGTCGCCGTGCTGGTGGCAACTCGAATCCGCTTGGGTGCCTGAGCGTTGAATTGGGGAGTGAGTCCTACCGTGAACGAGAGCACGCCATTCGCGCGGCACGGGAACTCGGTGGGGATGAAGCGCGGGCGCTACTGCTGGAGCACTTGAGCAGCGTGCGCGCCGGAGATGACGAACAGGAACTCTTGACTCTCT
>JBLIMI010000568.1:0-3026 GCA_047638655.1 Minisyncoccia bacterium
TCAACACCGTCGAGGGCATCAAGAAGCAACTCTACAAGAACGACTGGCGGCCGGAGTTGGAGGTCAGCCCGGCACCGGGAGTGGAGGATGCTCAAGATAGGCTGGATGCCATTGGTGAGATTGCCGGCAGCGCGGCCTTCTTCCAAAATGAGGTGTTACTCTCGAGCATCGGTCCGCAGACGAAGAAGCAGGCGCCGGTACGCGCACGACTCTTGGCCGTCGACGCCAGCGTGCTGCCGCGCATGGACGCCTACCGCTTGCTAGCAGGCGACCCCCTGCCAGGCCCCGACTCCGCAGGGATGCTGCTGGGCGCCAAGCTCGCCAGCCGACTTGGTCTGGAGCCAGGCGACCCGATTGTGCTCTCACGCCCGCCGCATTCCGCGCCACGCGTCTGCATCGACGGCAAGATGCAGCGGGAAGCTGGAACGCTCACGGACATTCCCCCCAAGCTGACCTTCTACGTCAGCGGAATCCTGGCGCCAGAAAAACTGGGCCGCCGCGCAGGTGGGGAAATCGTGATCGTGGAGTTTGGTTGGGGCAAACGTCTCTTCGACGGCGCCCGAACCAACGAGCGCTTCTGGGTTCGCCCTGGACCAACAGCCAATATCGAGTCCTTGCAAGCCAAGTTAGCGGACTCTTTCGCGTATGACATCGGCCGCAGCGTCGTCGTCGGCCAAGCTGCCGATGAGCGGGCGTACCGCAACGGGGTCTACATGGCTGGGCTCCTGGCGTTGATGCTTGGTCTGTACGTCATCTTCCACACGCTCTCCATGTCCCTCGTGGAGCGCATTCGCGAGGTTGGCATCTTGCACGCGTTGGGTGCGGGCCGCCGTCAGGTGATGCGCATCTTTCTTTTTGAAGCCTTCATCTTGAGCGGCCTCGGCGGACTATTGGGATTGATCGGCGGCATTGGGCTTGCACGTGCGCTATTGGCGCTCGGCATCACCACCCTCGGCACGGGCAAGAACATCGACACCTTCGACATCCCCTTGGGCGTCTTGCCTTTGGCCGCGATCGGTGTCGGGACGGCGTTGCTCGGGTCTGTCTTCCCGCTTCTGCGGGTGCGCTCTGCAAGCACCGTCGATGCGCTGCGCGGAGAGAAGGCCATGAAGGGTCAGCGTGGCGCCCATAGTTTCCACATTTTCTCCACCCTCCTGATCGCGATTTTGTTGCCCTCCCTGTACTTCATGGTGGTGCCGATCGTCGGTGAAGCCAGCGCGGCCCTCGTGGGTTCGTTGCTGTTGGCCGTGGGCGTGTTGGGGTTGTTGCTGGCAGTGCCGCTTCTGATTCCAGGGGTGATTTCAGGCGTCTGTCGCTTGTTAGCGCGGCCGCTGACGGCGGTCTTCCCTTTTGCGGGAGCCATGGCTTCGCACACGATGGCCGCTAACCCTCGTCGAATCGCGGTCTCTTCGGCCGCCATCGCTTTGGTCTGCGCGGCTTTCGTTGGGTTGAAAGGCATGACGGCCAGCTTGCATGGTGAAGTGGATCAGTGGGCCTCGAACGCCGTTCACAACAAGGTCTGGGTACGAAACCTTCCCAAGGTCGAGTTCCAGAAGATGTCCAGAGCATTGCACAGCTTGCCGGAAGTGATCGGCATTGAAGCGGGAAGCGCACGCACCTACGCTCCGTTTCTGTTGCTTGGGCTGCACACGAGCGAGATCCAAAGCTATGGACCTCTCTCGCGTCACCCGGAGTACCTGGACGCTTTCACGAACAGTCGCGGGATCTTCATCTCTGAGCGTGTGGCCAACAACCTTGGTTACTCGCCTGGCGACAAGATTCCTGTCAAGGTGGGCTCTGGAGAAGTGGTGCCGTTCACCGTGCTCGAGGTGAGTGACGAATACGGCTACTTCCCTTACCCCGACGAACGAATGTACGGCGTCATCAGTGAACGCTGCTTGGCCGAAGATTTTTGCGTCAAGACGTCTCATCCCAACTTGCTTGCGGTTCGGCTATCGGACAACGGTGACCCCGAGGCCGTTCAAGCGATGGTCCGCGAAGCGCTAGGCGGACAAGGTGACCCCAAGTTTCTCACCAGCGCCCAGCTCGCGCTGATCCAAGGTGAGGACATCCGAAACGACTTCCTGCTCTTCGATCTCATCCTTGGGCTGACAGCACTGCTCGCTTGCCTGGGAGTCTTGAACGGACAACTTCTCTCAGCGCTCGAACGCTCCAAGGAACTCGGGATCCTGCACGCCCTCGGTGCAGATCGCCGACAAATCAGCGGTATGGTCTGGCTCGAAGGGCTCTTCATGGGCTTCTTCGGAGGACTCTTGGGCCTGGCCCTAGGGACCCTCTTGACGCCAATCATTCTTCGGGCACTGGAAGCGCTCTCGGGGCTGGAACTGAATGTCCAGGGTGCAGGCGCCTGGAACTGGATCACGCTGGCCGCGGCGGTTGTATTGACCCTTGGCGCCGGTGCCTATCCTGTCTGGCAAATGAATCGCACAGATTCGGTGCGTGCCGTTCGAACGGGCTGACGCCCGCCAAGCCTAGCTGTCCGTCGGAATCGTCACGCTTGGTGAGCGGCCGTGCTTCGGACCCAGCTCAATTAGACCGCGGTGGTCTCTTCCTTGGTGTCAGGCGTGGGCTCGGCGACGGGCGCTCCGTGCAAGGACACATAGCTGTTGTTCCAGGCACAGGTGAAGCACTTGTGGTAGCGCTGGCGTTGGCGCTCCTGGCACTTCCTGGTATCCACTCGGTGGGCAAACAGAACCCGACTGCCATCCACGCGGGTCGGGCAAACTTGGAGTGTGTGATCCTTGGCTGTCATGGATGGAGCAAACAGTGGTCGTTGGAAGGGGGGGGGCGAGACTTGAGCGAGACGCCCTGCGAACAGATTTTGCTTCGAGCCTCTTCGCCAGATCAAGCACTGATTTCGATCGCAGTCCGTAATTCACCCAGAGCTTGCTCGGCTGCGAGCGAGCCACGGTGGCTGTCGCGGGACAGTTCGACGGAGGCGATGCCGCTGTAATTCGTTTCTATCAAGGCGCTTACAACTGCCTGAAGATCGAGGTCGCCGCTTC
>JBLIMI010000569.1:0-3003 GCA_047638655.1 Minisyncoccia bacterium
GCCAATGTCGTCGCCCCAGACGCCGAGAATGTTCGGCTGGTCTTGGGCTGCCGCGCTAGCGCTCAGTAGCGCCGCCAGGGATGCTGCGAATAGAATTTTCATGTTTTTTTTTTGGGGAGTGTCCTGCGAAGTTGCGTCAGGGATAAGAATCAGCATGACGCATAGGGAATTGAGATGGCTCATGCCGGTGTACTTCGACGTGGAACATCTTTGGTCTCGGCGGGTAGCTTGAGCAGGGTTGGAGGATTGAAACCCCTCGCCCTAAACGATTGCCGAACCAGGCAGCAATGATATCCGGTGCCAGCCGCCAAGTCTCAACTCGAATCCGGCGGCAATGCAATCTCGTAGCCGGCTGCGCGGCCACCGAGTCTCCCAGACTCTCTGAACGAGTGAAACGCATTACCATCCTCTCCCATGACGCCCGTTTCCCAGGACCACCCTGGGCGACTCGGCAGTTGGAGCTTGGCTGGAGTCCTGTTGAGGAACCGACCCCCGGGCGTGTTGGAGTCGCTTGGCGCGGAACCGTGATCGCAGACGACTGGGTGCGGGGAGCAGCAGGAGAGGGTATGGACCTGCAGAAGCACGCCTAGGCTAGCGGGGGCCTTCTATTTGGCTTACCCTCCCGTGCCTCCCAATCTAATTAGCACAGGATCCTCGATGAAGACCCGACTGACCCTCGCACTGCTCCTGGCCACGAGCCCCTCCTTGTTGGCGCAGAGTCCGGAGGGCGCAGACTGGCCCCAATGGCGGGGACCTCAGGGTTCTGGGGTCTCGGTGGAGACCACCTGGAATCCAACGAGCGCAGCCGATCCTCTCTGGGTAAAGCCTATCGGGCTCGGGCACTCATCCTTTGCGATCGTGGGCAAACGCGTGTACACGCTCGGATACGACCCCGAGGCTGGGCTCGACAAGGTCTACTGCCTCGACGCGGACTCTGGCGAAGAGCACTGGACCTTCACTTATGAGTCCGACATCTGGGACCTCGCTCAGGATGGCGGAACCCAAACGACACCGACTGTGGTTGGAAACGCGCTCTACACTTCCAATCGTGAGGGCAAGGTGTTTTGCTTCGACGCCTTGAGTGGCGACGTCCGTTGGGAACGCGACCTTCGCCTGGACCGAGAGCTCGAACCGCCCAAGTGGGGCTTCTCCGCCTCACCCTTGTGTGTTGGAGATCTCATCATCATGAACCTGGGTCAAGTTGTCGCCCTCGATCGCAATTCGGGCGAAGACGTTTGGGCCACCGAAAAGAACTACGGCATCGCCTACTCGACGCCCGCTCCCCTCGAACACGAGGGCCGTGCCTACATCGCCTCCTTGACCGGCGACGGGTTAGCGGTTCTTGGCACGGAAGATGGTGCGGAGCTGGCATTCCATGCCTGGGTGAAGAAGCCCCAGATCTACCCCATGACGCCCGTGGTGATCGACGACCTGATCTTCATCTCAGGTGGTTATGACCGCGGTTGCACGATGCTGCAATTGGCCGAGGGCAAGCTTGAGGAGCTCTGGGCCAGTCGCGTGATGCGCAACAAGATGTCCGGTTGCGTGCTCTGGGATGGTCACTTGTTTGGCTTTGACGAATCCATCCTCAAGTGCATTGCGCTCGACGGAACGATGCGTTGGCGCAAGCGTGGACTTGGCACCGGCTCCATGTCGATTGCCGGTGGGCGAATGGTCATCCTCGACGGGAAGGGCCAGCTGATCGTCGCGGAGGCGAATAGTGAGGAGTACGTCGAGCTCTCGCGGCAGGCCGTGCACGAGGGAGGCACCTCGTGGTCCACGCCGGTGCTAAGCCACGGCCGCATCTACTCCCGCAGTAGCCTGGGCGAAATGGTCTGTCTCGACAACCGTTCTGCAGGAGGCAGCGTCAGTGTGACTGCTGTCGCCGGCGCCGAGGATCTGCCCGCTGCTGCGGAATTGGTCTCCCGCCACCTCGAAGCCATCGGTGGCTCCGAGGTGCTCGGCAAAGTGAAGTCGGTCCGCATGAAGGGCGAAGGCGAGAGCCTGCGAAATACGGTCAGTACGGAGCCGGTTCAGCTGGACTGGGCCGCCGGCAAGGGGTTTTCCTGGCAGGACGCGGGTGGATTCCAGGTCGCCCACGATGCACAACTCGGGTGGCAGATGGGGGGCAACTCTGCACCCGTGATCCTCGCGGACCAAGCGCTCGATGCGATCCGGGAGGCCGGAAATCTGCAACGTGTGTTCAATCCGGCGAGCGCCTACTCCTCCATGCAAACGCAAGCATTGACGGTCTTTGACAATCGTGCGTGCTTCGAGGTGAAGGCCAAGTCAAGCGCTGGTCACGAGCGGACGATTTACTTCGAGGTCGACTCCGGGCTGTTTGCCGGACACCAGGGAGAGGGCATTCCCATGTGGACCCTCGGCTCCTACCAGAAGTTTGACGGGATCCTGCTGCCAACCCAATGGGCTTTCTACGAGCCCACGAACGGCGAGATGAACTCGGCCACCTTCGACACGGCGAGCGTCAACTCGCCCGCGGACGAAGACCCCTTCGCTATCCCCTCCCTCGTTCAGCTCTACCTGCGCACTCCCGAGCAAATTGAACTCGACAACGAGCGCCTGACGACGACGCACTCAGAAATCCTCGGGGACTGGCGCCCTGAAAGCGCGCCCGAGTCCATGGCCCCAATGGTCTTCAAGATCGCCGCTGGCTTCCTGGTGCTCGAGCAACCGGGAAGGGAAGCCTCTGAACTCGGCGAAGCACGGGAGGATGGCAGTGTCGCGATGATTGGCGCGGAGTACGTCGTCTTCCATCCCCAGACCGACGCCGATGGAAAGGTCACGGCCATCGAGATTCACATCGGCGGGGAGTTGGACGTGCGGCTCCAGCGCCCCCAGTAGCCAACCGTACGGTGTCGTACGGTCGTACGGTCGTAGGGTACGGTGTCAGGCTCGATCTCTCCTGCAATCGAGCCCGGCTCGATTGTCCAAAATACCGAGCCGAACACCGTGAGCATTGCAGGTCCCTACGAGGGGCAATTC